>DASWAK010000580.1:0-3416 GCA_036391175.1 Pseudolabrys sp. | reverse complement strand
AACAAAGCTCGTGTCATCATCTTGGCGTCGGTCTTTTGTGCGTGCTGCTTGACCACAATCTTGCCCTGAAAAACGCCGTGGCTTTCGTCATCGAGTACCGCCTTGAATTGTTCGCGACTCTCACAGTGGCCGGCCGCATGCTCGATCAGCAGCGTGGTGTCGACATGATCCTTGCCGCGCAGCAGGCTGACGCCGCCTATGCTGGCCTTGGTGCCTTCTCCGGCAAAACGGATGAAGCTCTGGTTACGCACCAACTGGGCGTCGCTCGTGTAGGCAAAGCTGTTGAAGTGTGTGCGCGCGCCGACCGCAGCCAACAAGCTCGCAACATGTAAGGCCCGCGCTTGTGTGATCTTGATGTAATCGACCTGCGCCTCGTCGCCGATCACCAGCTCAAGCGCGGCATTGACTTGGGCGTCGCCGCTCTCGTGGTTCTCTATGAGAGTGACCTTGGCGCCCTTCTCCACCACAACTAATGAACGCAAGAAAACAGAGCTCGGCTTGTCGCTACCGGTCACGAAAACGAGATTGATCGGACGCTTTGGTGCAGCGCCAGCAGATACTCGGATCACGGCACCGTCGCTCATCATGGCGGTGTTGAGCGCCACCGCCACGTCGTCGGTCGCGAAGGTCTGGCCGACACGGGTGCCCACCAACGGGTCGCCTTTGCCTAGCGCATCAGCCATCGAGGCGATCGCTAGGCCGGGCTCCGGAGCCAGATCGGACAGGTCCGGCGCGAAAGCGCCATCGACAAAAACCAACCGGCGGCACTCGACGCCCGAGAGCAACTGCCCGGCGGTTTTCGCCCGCGCGCGCGCCGCCGCATCCGGCGGCAAAGTTGCCGGATAGAGATCCCGCATCAGCGTACGCAGATCAGTGTATTTCCATTCCTCGACACGCCGGTGCGGCAGTCCGCGCGTATCGAAATGGCGGAAAGCGTCCTCACGCAGCGCTGCAACCGCGCCTTTGCCCGGCAGCATGCCGCGCGCGGCCGCAAAAGCAGCGCCCAGCGCCTGCTCGGCTGGCGTCTTCATGGTGCGCACGTCCGCGTTCATCAAGCCGCCTCGCCCGCGAATTGCGTGTAACCCTTGGATTCGAGCTCGAGCGCAAGTTCCTTGCCGCCCGATTTAACAACACGCCCCCTGGCCAGCACATGCACAACGTCGGGCACAATGTAATTGAGCAGGCGTTGGTAGTGCGTGATCACCACCATCGAACGCTCGGGCGAGCGCAACCGGTTGACGCCATCAGCAACGATCTTAAGCGCATCGATATCGAGACCGGAATCCGTTTCGTCGAGCACCGCAAGCCGCGGCTGCAAGACAGCCATCTGCAATATCTCGTTGCGCTTCTTCTCACCGCCGGAAAAGCCGACATTGACCGCGCGCCTCAACATTTCCTGACTGATGCCAAGATGACTGGCTGTGTCACGCACCAGCTTCATAAATTCCGGCGTCGAAAACTCCGCTTCACCGCGGGTCTTGCGCTGCGCATTGAGCGCAGTGCGCAGGAAGGTCATGGTGGCAACACCCGGCACTTCCACTGGATACTGGAAAGCGAGGAACACGCCCTTGGCCGCACGCTCATCCGGCGCCATTTCAAGGATGCTTTTGTCGTCGAGCAACACGTCGCCTTCGGTGACCTTATAGTTGTCCTTCCCTGCCAACACGTAGGCGAGCGTCGACTTGCCAGAGCCGTTCGGGCCCATGATCGCCGCGACCTGACCCTTTTCGACAGACAACGTCAGACCATTGAGGATCTTCTTGCCCTCAACCTCGACATGCAGATTTTTGACTTCAAGAAACGCCATTTGATTAACCCACGCTTCCTTCCAAACTAATCGAGATCAGTTTCTGCGCCTCCACGGCGAACTCCATCGGCAATTGCTGCAGCACATCCTTGACGAAACCGTTCACAACCAGCGCGGTCGCTTCCTCCGCCGACATTCCGCGCTGCCGACAGTAAAACAGCATGTCTTCTGAAATCTTCGAGGTGGTGGCCTCGTGCTCAAACGTCGCCGAGGAATTTTTCGCTTCGATGTAAGGCACTGTGTGTGCGCCGCAGTCGTGACCGATCAGCAGCGAGTCGCAATTGGTGAAATTGCGCGCGCCTGTGGCCTTGCGGTGCGCGGTGACCAGGCCGCGATAGGTGTTGTTGGATTTACCCGCCGCTATGCCCTTAGAAATGATGCGGCTGGTGGTGTTCTTACCAAGATGTAGCATCTTGGTACCACTGTCGACCTGCTGGCGACCGTTGGAGATGGCGATCGAATAGAACTCGCCGCGCGAGTGATCGCCACGCAGGATGCAGCTCGGATATTTCCAGGTGATGGCCGAGCCGGTCTCGACCTGGGTCCAGGAAATCTTCGAGCGCACGCCACGGCAGTCGCCGCGCTTGGTCACGAAGTTGAAGATGCCACCTTTGCCCTCGGCATCGCCTGGATACCAGTTCTGTACGGTCGAATACTTGATCTCGGCGTCGTCATGGGCGACCAGCTCGACCACGGCGGCATGCAGCTGGTTCTCGTCGCGCATCGGCGCAGTGCAGCCTTCGAGATAGCTGACGTAAGCGCCTTTGTCGGCGATGATCAGCGTGCGCTCGAACTGGCCGGTGTTGGCCTCGTTGATGCGGAAATAAGTCGACAGTTCCATTGGGCAGCGCACGCCCGGGGGCACGTAAACGAACGAGCCATCGGAGAACACCGCCGAGTTGAGCGTGGCGAAGAAATTGTCCGAGGTCGGCACCACGGAGCCGAGATATTTCTTTACCAGTTCAGGATGCTCGCGGATCGCCTCCGACATCGGCATGAAGATCACGCCAGCCTTTTTCAGCTCTTCCTTGAAGGTGGTGGCAACCGAGACAGAATCGAATACGGCGTCTACCGCCACGCGCCGCTCGCCCTCTGGGCGCACGACACCGGCGAGGATCTCCTGTTCGCGCAGCGGAATACCAAGCTTCTCATAGGTCTTGAGGATTTCCGGATCGACCTCGTCGAGCGAGGCCAGCGTCTTCTTCTTCGGCGCTGAATAGTAATAGGCGTTCTGGTAGTCGATCTTGGGATAGTCGACGCGCGCCCAGGTCGGCTCGCGCATGGTCTGCCATCGCTTATAAGCTTCCAGCCGCCAGTCCAGCATCCATTGCGGCTCGCCTTTCTTGGCCGAAATGAAACGGACGGTGTCTTCCGACAGGCCTTTGGGGGCCTTCTCGGATTCGATATCGGTGACGAACCCATATTTATATTGGTCAACGTCGATACGGCGGACCTGGTCGACGGTCTCTTGTACGGCCGGCATTCTTCCCTCCGCTCACGGTTGCAAGGACCGCGGGTTGGATTTGTCGGTTATGGTCGGTTCGCTTTGTGCGTCGCGATCAATCCTGGTTAGCGCCGCCTCAGGCGGCATTTGCCTGCTTGTTAAGTA
>DASWAK010000579.1:0-2463 GCA_036391175.1 Pseudolabrys sp. | reverse complement strand
TATAATATAGGTGGCGCTTTGCAGTCTCGGGTGACTCAGACTTCCAAGGCTTGGCCTGACCAAAAATTCTAACCTCACGCAACCGTGAGAAGCTTCCAGCGCCATCCACTGCAAGGATGTGGGGCTGAAATGATCGTCATCCGGGAGCCTCCAATGAGTAACCAAAAATATATGCAAGTCGACCGTCGCGCGCTGCTGGGCGCGGGCGGCGTGCTGATGCTCGGCGCCATTTTGCAGTCGGCACGCCTGTGCGCTCAGGGTAGTTCGCCTTCACGTATCGGCATTATCGGTTCAGGCAATATTGGCGGCACGATCGGCGGCTTGTGGGTCAAGAATGGTCACCCGGTATTTTTCTCGTCGCGCCATCCGGACGAGCTGAAGGATATGGTGACGAAGCTCGGCAGCCTTGCACAGGCGGGCTCGGTCGAGCAGGCGATCGCGTTTGGAGATGTCCTTTTCATCGCGGTGCCCTACGGCGCAATCCCGCAGATCGGCAGGGATTATTCCGCCGCGATGAAAGGCAAAGTCATGCTCGACGCCTGCAACGCGGTGTCGGCGCGCGATGGTGCTATCGCCGACGAAGTCGAGCAAAATGGTATCGGCGTGACCTCGCAGAGATATTTTTCGGGCGTCCGGATCGTACGCGCATTCAACACGATGTCGTACATGGTCTTTGCGCGCGAGGCGAATCGCCCCGATCCGAAGCTTGCCGTACCGATTGCCGGTGATGATCCGCAGGCAGTGCAGGTCGCCGCAGCTCTCGTGCGCGATGCCGGATTTGATCCGGTTGCCGTCGGTACACTTGCCGACGCGCGGCGCTTTCAACGCGGCCAGCCCGGCTATGGGCAACAAGTAACGGCGGCAGAGCTAAAGCAGAAACTCTCATTGCCATGAGTTCTTTTGAACGCTGGCTGAGGCGCGTCATGCCGGCGACGCAGCAGGAGCGCGCGGCCGCGCTGTGGTCTTTTGCATATTTCTTTGCGCTGCTCGCCGGCTATTACGTCTTGCGGCCGCTGCGCGATCAGATGGGTATCGCTGGCGGAGTGAAGAGCCTGCCATGGCTGTTCACCGCCACCTTTGTCACGCTGCTCGTGGCACAACCCCTTTACGGCGCCTTGGTCGCACGACTGCCGCGCGCACGGTTCATCCCGATCGTCTATCACTTCTTTGTCGCCAATCTCATATTATTTTGGGTGCTGCTGATCTTCGACATCGCGACCGTCATTATCGCACGCGTGTTTTTCGTGTGGGTCAGTGTGTTCAACCTGTTCGCTGTAGCAGTGTTCTGGTCATTCATGGCTGACCTGTTCACCTCCGAACAGGGCAAGCGATTGTTTGGATTTATCGGCGCTGGCGGCACGGCGGGTGCATTGTTGGGCCCGATCATCACGATTTGGCTTTCGGTCCCTTTGGGCCCGGTGAACCTGATGATTGTCGCCGCAGTGTTCCTTGAAGTGGCGGTGTTTTGCGTTTACCGCCTTGAGCATGCGGCGGTGGCGCACAACGGACCGGAACCAACGACGGAAAATATCGGCGGCAGCGCATTCGCGGCGATCCCCGAGCTGGTGCGGTCGCCTTATATATTGGGTATCGGTGCTTGGGTCGCGTTGTTGTCCTATGCTGCGACCATCATCTACTTCGAGCAGGCTCACATCGTTTCCACCGCAGTCAAGTCGGTTGGCCTGCAAACTCGTGTCTTCGCCAGCATCGATCTTGCGGTGAGCGTGCTGACACTGATCACGCAAGTGCTGGTCACAGGCCAATTGCTCAAGAGAGTCGGCACTGGTGTAGCAGCGGCAGCATTGCCGGCTGTCTACATTGTAGGCTTTGCTGCTTTGGCCGCGATGCCCACGCTTATTGTCGTCATGACCATTCAGGTTGTGCAGCGCTGGATGCATTTCGCAATCGCGAACCCTGCGCGCCAATTGTTCTTCACCGTGGTCACCCGGGAAGAGAAATACAAGGCAAAAAATCTGGTCGACGTTGTCGTCTATCGCGGCTCCGACGCGTTGTCCGGCTGGATCTTCGACAGCCTGCAAGGATTGGGGCTAAAGCTCGGCGCTATTGCGCTCTGCTCGCTGCCGGTGGTGGCAGGATGGGCCGTGCTTTCGTTGGCGTTAGGGCGAGCGCAGGAAAAACGTTCCGTACAACGGGAGTCATCCAGTACCGAGGTTAGGCGTGAATATAGTTTTGACGCGGCGCGCTAGTGGGTACGGCTGAATTGTCCGTTAAGTGCCAAGAGCGGACATCGCGTCTAAACACCCGCGATCTGAGTGCTGTCGGACTCCGACCAGGTCAGGCCTGCGTTGGGTATTGGCGTTGGCACCCGGGGCCAGCAGCGCGGATTGTCCGCTAAGGCAACCACCAATGCTTAAACCTGCTGCAACTTCCCGTTCGGGCTCAACTTATCCACGATGGCTGGAAGATTTTCGGCCACAGTCGCCAATATCTTGTCCATCGGCA
>DASWAK010000578.1:0-5502 GCA_036391175.1 Pseudolabrys sp. | reverse complement strand
CATATCGAAACTATCGCTTCGCGGTCGTCCGTCCATGATTGGACGATCCGAGCGCACCGTCACCGGAATCTGTTTCAGGTATTGCTGATTGAGAAGGGCGGCGGCGAAATGAGCTTCGAGACCGCCACGGCCCGCTTTACTGCACCCACTGTTATTCTCGTGACGGCCACGATCGCGCACGGCTTTCGTTTCACCCCTAAGGTTACCGACGGATGGGTGGTGAGCTTCACCGAGGACGTCGCTGATGCGCTCGGCCACCAGTCGGGCGAGGCGCTGGCGCGGCTAAAGGCGGTGGCAGTCGAGCCGCTACTGCCGCTCGCAAATGCGGTGGAGGCCAAGCGTCTGTCGGCGCTGTGTGCGGATCTATTTGAAGAGGGTTCACTCGCGCGCGAAGGCTATCGCCTAGCGATGCGTGGCCTGCTTGCACTTATTGCCATCGAAGTGGTGCGGCTGGGGGTAAGTCGTGCGCGCAGCGGCGCGGTCACACTTTCGCGTTCGGATGTGCGGGTCGACGAGTTACGGCGGCTGGTCGATGAGCATTTCCGAAAGGAGCGCATGATCAGCTTCTATGCCGAAAAATTGGCGATGACACCCGACCGGCTCAATGATCATGTCAAGCGAGCAACGGGCGTGACGGCGGGTCACTTGATCCGCCAGCGCGTCTTGACAGAGGCCAAGCGGCAACTCGTATTCACCAATCAGGCCATCCACGAAATCGCCTACGACCTCGCTTTTTCGGACCCCTCGCATTTCACCCGTTTTTTTCGAAAGCAGACCGGCACGACGCCGCAGGCATTCCGCGACGGACGCGGCGGCTGACTTAGTGAGGGCACATGGTTAATCGGCCTTGGTTAAGCGGCTAACAAGTAAGGTAAAGTTTTGGTTTCTTTTGAAGTTGGCATTTGAAGCGGCTACGCATGGAGCCTCGGTGAGGGACCAGACCATGCAAAGAACATCCATTGCCGCCGTGGCCATGATTGTTGCGATTTCACTCTATTTCACCCTGTTCTGGGGCTACGACGCGTTCCGCATTCTTACCTCGTCGAGCTACGGCCTCGAAGATGTTTGGCGGTCGCAGTTTATTTTCGGCATCGGGCGTCTTTTTGGTCTCGGTCCAATCGGGCTGATCAAGCTCGCCGCTTTTTTCGGGACGCTCAAACTCGCGGTTGCCTGCATCTGTGCAGTACACATTGCTGACCGGGTGCGCTGCATGACACGCGGTGAACCGAATTCGGAAATCCTGGAAGCCGGTCTTATCCTGGTGGTGCTGATCAGTATTATCTCGGTCGGTCCGGCAGCCTGGTCGAACAGCGTCGGTCTCATGCGCGAACACGCGTTCCAGCTTCTGTTTGCTGGCCTAGCGGTGGCGCTTTGCATCGTTGAGCGCAACTACCTTCGTTCAGATGCATCCGCCGAAACCGTTCCCGCCACCGCGCGAAGAACAACCTGGTTTTCAATCTGGCGCTAGCGCCGACCAGTACGCGGTCTGATCGTTATTTTGGACGCGCTTCGTGCAGGCCGCGATCCGGCGGCTGCAATTTTCCGCTTCGTCGGTCTTTGACCGCCTGCACCAGGGCGAGTGCGGCATTGCGGACATCGCCCTGAAAGTCCGTATCGCGGTCGAGGTCGTCGTGACTGGTGGCGTAGGGTGTGAGGTATCCGACGTAGCGGTCGATCAGCGCCAGGTGGCCTGATGGAATCATTCCGATATCGCTCATCCAGTCGCTGAGGATGCGTCGCAGGTTCTCGGTTCCAGCAGCATCGCCATGGACGACGACTGAGAACATGCGGCCTGCCAAGTGGCGCGGATAGGGCCAGCCTTTGAGTTCGAGATCCTTGGCTTTGGCGGCGTCTTTGCCGTGGGTCGATGTCGGATCCGGGTTGCCGCCATCGGCGCAGACCAAGCGATCGATCATCAATTTGAGCGACGAAGGCGCCTGGTACCAGTTCACCGGACAGATGATCATCACGCCGTGCGCCGCAACCCATTTGGGGTAAATCTCGGCCATCCAGTCGCCGGCCTGTCCGAGCGCATGATTGGGATAACAGCTGCACGGCCAATGGCAGAGCGGTTGCGCTGTCGAAACACAGGCTTTGCAGGGGTATATGACGCGGCCGTATTCGGAAGTAAGCCGTGACAGATCTAGCACTTCGGCCTCAAAGCCGCGCGCCTTCTCGACTGCCTCCTTTGCGAGCATGACCATTCGGTAGGTTTTCGACATTTCACCCGGGCAGGTGTGCTCGCTACGCGAGGAACCGTTGACGATGAGGATGCGCGAAGGTGACTTTGGATTCTTCTGCTTGCGCTCGGCTTCTTGGATATTGGTGCGCGTTGCCAACCACTCGATTGGTAGATCGAATTTTGGATCGGCGAAGGCTGGACCCGCTTTTCTGGTGCGCGGTGTCTTGTGATACTCGTCGTAGGTGATCCACGCGGTATCAAGGATCTTGTCGAGGTTGCGCTTGAGCGGGTCGTAATCCGGGTCGTAGAATTTAGCGAGAAAGCGCTTTTTGAATTCAGCCTTGTCGAGTTGAACGCTCGGCATGCCCTTGCGCACGATGACCTTGGCCATGGTGTCCTCCCCCGCAGTGGTGGGCCATGGCTAGCATTGAAACTCTTTCAACCCGAAATGACGAGGGCGTCACTGGCGCGTGATGGCTATTTGACTTTGGTTACCTCGGCGATTACTTCGGCAGCCTCCTTGAACGCGTGGTTGGCGGCCGGGACGCCGCAATAGATTGCCTGCTGTAAAATAATCTCCTTGATGTCGTCTGGCGTAAATCCGCCCTCAGTGAGCGCCGCACGCACATGCATGCGGAACTCTTCCCATTTATCGAGGGCAAGCATGGTGCCGATCACCAGAATACGCCGTGTGCGCTCGTCATATTGTGGACGCGTCCAAATCTCGCCCCAGGCGGCGCGCGTTATAAAATCCTGGAATTCTTCATTGAACGCTGTCTTTTTCGCATTTGCGCGATCGACCCAGGCGTTGCCAAGCACCTTGCGACGCTTGGCCATCCCGCGTTCGTAGCGTTCCTTGTCGTCCATCGGAGTAACCCTTAAGCGCAGAGGAAATTGAGCACGGTCTCGGTGTAAAGTTTCGGCTGCTCCATATTCGCGATATGTGCGGCGTCGAGCGCGGCAACCTTGGCGCCCTTGATCTGCTTTGCGATGGCTTCGCCGGCCACCGGCGGCGTTGCTGGGTCCTGATTGCCGACGATCACTAAAGTCGGCGCGCTGATGCGCGGATTGGAGGCGGTGAAATCCATGTCACGGATTGCTTCGCAGCTCGCGATGTAGCCGACCGGATTGGTCGCTAGGAAGATCTCTTTCATGCGAGCGATCACTTGCGGTGATCGATCACGGAAATCCTTGGTGAACCAGCGCTCCATATTCGGATCAACGAGTTCTCCGAGACCTTTTTCCTTTACGAACTTGATGCGGTCGGCCCACGGCGTCTTGTCGGGATAGTTGAAATTCGTATTCGAGAGGACGAGTTTCTCGACCCGATCAGGCGCATTGGCGCCGAGCCATTGTCCGACCATGCCGCCCATCGATAGCCCGCACCAGTTGGCCTTCTTGATCTTGAGCGCGTCGAGTATCGAAAGCACGTCGCGGCCGAACCGCCCCATGGAATAAGGGCCTTTTGGTACGCCCGACTTGCCATGACCGCGGCGGTCGTAGCGTACGACCCGGAAGTGTTTCGTGAATTCCGGAGTTTGGTCATCCCACATGTGCAGATTAGTGCCGAGCGAGTTCGACAGCATCAGCACGGGCGCACCGTCGCGGCCCTCGATCTGGACATGGATCGGACAGCCGTCATCGGCGTTAATCGTCGGCATCAGTTTCCTCCCAACCTTTAGCTCTTGTCTCGCGGGCAACCCTTAATGCGATCCGGGGCGGCTGCAAAGCTCTTTTCAGCGGCCCCGCCAGGGCTTAAGTCTTCAATGCAAGGCTCGGCATCATGCATGCCGGTTTGTAAGGAGACGACGCCGATGGCGATGACGATGACAGGCGAGGTCCAACTACCGGCCAGCCGCGAAGTGGTGTGGGCAAAGCTCAACGATCCGGATGTGCTGAGGGTCTGCATTCCGGGTTGCGAGGAGCTTAACAAAACCTCGGATACAGAATTCCAGGCTGTCGCGACTACCAAGATCGGCCCGGTGAAGGCGCGCTTCAAAGGCAAGGTCCACCTGACCGACCTCAACCCGCCCAACGGTTATAGGATTTCTGGAGAGGGTGACGGCGGGGTCGCCGGTTTTGCGAAAGGCGGGGCGACTGTCGCGCTCACCGAAAAGGACGGTGGCACGCTGCTGACTTATAATGTCGAGGCTCAGATCGGTGGCAAGCTCGCCCAGCTCGGGCAGCGCCTAGTCAATGGCGCCGCCAAGAAGATTGCGGATGATTTTTTTCAGAAGTTTGCCTCGACCGTTGCAGCCCCATGATGGGGCCATCACGTCAGGTTGACTCGGTTTTCACCCTTTGAATCCCTTGACCGGACCTATGATCGAGGTTCAGACTTATTTGTGTTTCAAGGTGCAATCGGGCAGAAATCGGCCCGATTTTGCAGATGAACGGCCGCCGTTCGGGTCGATGGGGGCGAAAAGAGGGCTTTGGGCCCCAAATTGGGAGGAAGGTCATGCCTGCCGTGTCTATGACGGTGAACGGCAAAGCTGTCACCGGCGACGTCGAAGCGCGCACCTTGCTGGTGCAGTTTCTGCGCGAGAATCTGAGGCTGACCGGCACCCACGTTGGCTGCGACACCTCGCAGTGCGGCGCCTGCGTCGTCCATATCGACGGCATTGCGGCTAAGTCGTGCACCACCCTCGCATTGCAATGTGAGGGTGCCAAGATCATCACCATTGAGGGCTTGGCTGAGCCGAACGGTCCGCTGCATCCCATGCAGGAGGCTTTCCGCGAGCACCACGGTCTCCAATGCGGCTTCTGCACGCCAGGGATGATTATGGCCGCGCTTGATATCGTGCGCCGGCGCGGCAACGATCTCGACGAGCACACCATCCGCGAGCAGCTTGATGGCAACATCTGCCGCTGCACGGGTTATCACAACATCGTCAAAGCCATTGCGGCAGGAGCCAAAGCCATGGCCAAGGGTAGTGCGCGTCAGGCGGCCGAATAGCGTCAAAAAATCCAACGGGAGGAGACCGCCATGAGCGCGACGGGTATCGGCGCGGCGGTGCGCCGAAAAGAAGACCTCCGTTTCATTACAGGCAAGGGCCAATATACCGATGACATAGTTCGGCCGGGCGAGACGCGTGCGGTTTTTGTACGCTCGCCGCACGCGCACGCGAAGATCAATAGCATCGATGTTTCCGCCGCCAAGAAAATGCCGGGCGTAGTCGATGTGCTTACCGGTAAAGAGCTCGCCACGGACAAGATCGGCAATCTGATATGCGGCTGGATGATCCATTCCAAAGACGGCACGCCGATGAAGATGGCGCCGCATCCGGCACTGGCCGCTGACAAGGTGTGCCATGTCGGCG
>DASWAK010000577.1:0-4738 GCA_036391175.1 Pseudolabrys sp. | reverse complement strand
GGTACCGGGTACGCCGAAAATTCGCTGCGAGAATGTACCGCTCGCAGTCTCCGGCGATCGCAGGGCGACTTCGGTGATCGAGATCGTCAACGACGATATGCCGTTCTTGGTCGATTCGGTCATGGGCGAGATCGCAGATCGCCGTCTCGAAGTGGGCCTGGTCGCGCATCCGCTTTTCGGCATAAAGCGCAACGGCAGCAAGCTGGTTTCGCTCGAGACTCCCGACACCGCCGAAGGGAAACGTGAAAGCTTTATCCACATTCATCTCGCGCCGATCGTCGACGAAGCGACGCGCGAGGAACTCGTGCGCGCGCTGCAAACTGTGCTCGGCGAGGTACGGCTGGCAGTGCGGGACTGGCGCGCCATGCTCGACCGCGTCAACGGTATTGTGGCTGACCTAAAAGCTAAGCCGCCGCCTCTTCGGGTAGACGAAACCGCAGAAACGATTCAGTTCCTGCAATGGCTATTGGCCGACAATTTCACCTTCCTGGGCCTACGTGACTACCGTGTTGATGGACAGACGCTCAAACCGGATTTCGAGAGCGCGCTCGGCATCATGCGCACGCGCGAGTTGCGCGTGCTCAGACGCGGCAGTGCGCTCCTGGAAATTACGCCGGAGATCATGGCCTTTCTGAAGGAGCCGCGTCTGCTGATCATTGCAAAGGCCAATATTCATGCCCGCGTGCACCGGCGCGTTTACCTCGATTATATCGGTGTGAAGCGCTTCGATGCGTCCGGCAATCTCATTGGTGAACACCGCATCGTTGGATTGTTCACCTCCACCGCCTATACACGCGCTGCGCACAGCATCCCGTATCTGCGCCGCAAGATCACAGCGGTCGAGCAGCGCGCCGGTTTCGAACCGAGCAGTCATTCTAGCAAGGCACTGGCAAATGTGCTGGAGCACTATCCCCGCGATGAATTGTTCCAGATAGACGAAGATACTCTCTACCACTTCGCACTTGCGATCTTGCAGCTTGACGAGCGGCCTCGCGTGCGCGTGCTGGCCAGGCGTGACCGTTTCGACCGTTTTGTGTCAGTGCTGGTGTTCGTTCCGCGCGAGCGTTATGATAGTCGTATCCGTGCAAAAATTGGCGCGTATCTCGCGACTGCCTTCATCGGACGCGTCTCGGCGTTCTATCCGTTTTTCCCGGATGAAGGACCGCTAGTCCGCGTGCACTTCATCATCGGCCGCTCGGGCGGCTCAGCACCCGCAGTCGAACGCGCAACGCTCGAACACGAAGTTGCGGCCATTATTCGCACCTGGAGTGATGGGTTTACTCGGGCGCTGGCGCTGGTCAATCCGCCGGATAAGGCGCGCGAGCTATTCAATCGTTACCAGGATGCATTCTCCGAAGGATTCCATGAGGCTTATGCACCAGCTGTCGCGGCCGGCGACATTCGCGTGATCGAAGGTCTCTCCGAACAACGGCCGCTCGGCGTCGACTTCCATCATCGGCTTGAAGAGGAGCAGCGCGCCGTCGGCCTGAAAGTGTGGAGCTTTGCGCGGCCTTTGCCGCTCTCGGAGCGCGTGCCTGTACTGGAAAACATGGGCTTCCGCGTTGTGGATGAGCACACCTACCACATCGAGCCCCAAGGCGCCGCCGGTGTCTGGTTCCATGACATGCTGCTGGAACGTGCCGACGGTGGCATGATCGATCTCGATAGCGGCAAGGCACGGCTGCAGTCGGCCTTTCTTATGGTAATGCGGGGCGCTGCTGAGAACGACGGCTATAACGCCCTCACGCTCCACGGTGGTCTGGCTTGGCGCGACGTGGCACTGATCCGAATGCTTTCGCGATTTCTGCGGCAGATCAGCGTGCCCTATTCCCAGGACTACATGTGGGCGACGCTGGTAAAGCATGCCGGAATTGCAGCCAACATCGTTGAGTTGTTTCATGCTCGCTTCGATCCACGCTTGGTCACCGAGCGCAGCGAAAAACAGAGCGCAATCGTCGCGCGCATCGAAGAGGAATTGCAGAAAGTCGAAAGTCTGGACGAGGACCGCATCCTAAGGCGTTTCGTTAATGCGGTGCGGTCCGCGATTCGCACGAACTTCTTCCAGACCGACAAGGATGGTCAGCTGAAGCCGCTGATCTCGGTCAAGTTTGAGAGCCGCAAGCTCACTGACTTGCCGCTACCACGCCCGCTTTATGAGATCTTTGCCTATTCGCCGCGCGTGGAAGGCGTACACATGCGCTTTGGCAAAGTGGCGCGCGGCGGCATTCGCTGGTCGGACCGGCCGCAGGATTTCCGCACTGAGATTCTTGGACTGGTGAAAGCGCAGCAGGTCAAGAACGCCGTGATCGTGCCGGTCGGCGCTAAGGGTGGTTTCGTTCCCAAATTGATGCCGAAGGACGCCACGCGAGAGGTCGTGCAGGCCGAAGGTGTCGCGACCTACAAATTGTTCATTTCGACCCTGCTCGATATCACCGACAATATTGGCCCGGATGGGGCGATCATTCCGCCCGCAAACGTGGTGCGTCACGAAGGTGACGATCCCTATCTTGTGGTCGCAGCCGACAAGGGGACTGCGACCTTCTCCGACATCGCCAATGCGATTTCAGTTGAGCACGACTATTGGCTTGACGACGCCTTCGCATCGGGCGGCTCAGCTGGCTACGACCACAAGGCCATGGGCATCACTGCGCGCGGCGCCTGGGAGGCGGTGAAACGGCATTTCCGCGAAATGGATATCGATATCGGCAAAAGGCCATTCAACGTAGTTGGCGTTGGCGACATGTCGGGCGACGTATTCGGCAACGGTATGCTGCGCGAGGACACCATCAGGCTGCTCGCTGCCTTCGACCACCGCGATATTTTTATCGATCCGGATCCCGATCCGAAAGCGAGCTTTACCGAGCGCAAGCGATTGTTCGCGCTGCCGCGCTCAAGCTGGCAGGACTACGACAAGGCGCTGATCTCCAAAGGCGGTGGCGTTTATCCGCGCGTGTCGAAAGAAATCCGTCTGAGCGCCGAAGCGCGGAAACTCTTTAGCGTCGGAGAATCCGTGACGCCCCAGGAGCTGATGAAAGCCATCCTGACGACACAAATCGATCTTTTGTTTTTCGGGGGTATTGGCACCTATATCCGCGCTTCGAACGAAAGCGACGAGGCAGTCAGCGATCGCACCAACGATGGCATTCGCGTTACCGGGGCCGATCTCAACTGCATGGTGATTGGCGAGGGTGCCAATCTCGGCATGACCCAGCGCGGCCGCATCGAGGCGGCCCAGCGCGGCATCCGGCTCAACACCGACGCGATCGACAATTCAGCCGGCGTCAACACCTCTGATGTCGAGGTCAATATCAAAATCGCACTCAGCAAGCCCGTTCGCGCCGGCACCCTTACGATGGATTCACGCAACGCACTGCTCGCTAAAATGACCGACGAAGTGGCGCAACTGGTTTTGCGCAACAACTATCAGCAGACGCTCGCACTTTCGTTGGTTCAGCGGCGCGGACTTGAGGACCTCGGATTCCAACAACGGCTAATGCAGACGCTTGAAATGCGCGGCGAGCTCGATCGCGGCGTGGAATTCCTGCCAGACGAGATGGCAATCGCAGAGCGGCGCAAGCGTAACCTTGCGCTGACGCGACCAGAGCTTGCTGTGCTGCTCGCCTATGCCAAGCTCTCGCTCTACAATGAGCTGCTCGATAGTACAGTGCCGGATGATCCCTATCTTGGCCGCGAGCTAGAGCGCTATTTCCCCAAGGAAATATCCAAGCGCTACGCAGGCGCGCTGCACGAACATCGGCTGCGGCGCGAGATCATTGCGACGCAACTGACGAATTCGATGATCAATCGTGGCGGTGCCACATTGATTGTGCGCATTGCCGATCAGACCGGTGCCGCATCACCGTCGATCGCGGCCGCCTTTGCCGCAGTGCGTAACAGTTACGATTTGATCGAACTCAATAGCGGGATTGACGCGCTCGATAACAAGATTTCTGGCAAGGTCCAGCTCGATCTCTATGGGGCCGTGCAGGACTTGTTGCTCGACCGGCTGGTTTGGTTCTTGCGCAATGTTGCTCTCACGCAGGGCCTGGAAAAAATAATCGGACACTACCGCGAGGGCATCGCGCAAGTCGCAGCCGCACTCGACAATGCCCTGCCGAAATCGGCTGCAAATGCGCGGGACGCGCGAGTCGCGGAGCTTGCCAAAGCAGGGGTGCCGGAAGCGCTGGCACGCCGCATTGGCAGTCTCGCAATTTTAAAGGCCGCGCCCGATATCGCGCTGGTGGCGGACCGCGCCGGCAAGCCGGTGGCCGAAGTGACCGCGACCTATTTTGCGACCGAAGCCTTCTTCCAGCTCGATCGCGTCGCCAGCGCGGTTCCCAATATCGTGGTGTTGGACTATTTCGACCGTCTTGCACTCGACCGCGCTCTCGATTCGATAGGTGATGCCGAACGACGGCTTACGGCCGCAATGGTGGGCAACGGCCACGCCGGTGCAGGTGCCGTGGAGGAGTGGGTTCGTCCACGACAGGCGGAAGTCGAGCGCATCCGCTCGGCGATTCACGAAATCGCGGGCTCTGGTCTTACGCTGTCAAAACTGTCGGTTGCAGCGAGTCTGTTGGGCGATCTGGCGCGGCAGTGATTGCTCGTTTTGGGCGCGCTCATTCTCCGCTCATTCCCGCGCAAGCGGGAATCCAGTGCTGGATCCCCGCTTGCGCGGGGACGAGCGGTTGTTGCTAATGCCTGAAGTGCCGCGTGCCGGTGAACACCATCGCGATGT
>DASWAK010000576.1:0-2805 GCA_036391175.1 Pseudolabrys sp. | reverse complement strand
GAGGGGGGGTGTCATCGTCGGGGCGCTTGAGCGAAGCCGCTATTGCCCGTGCGATAGCCGCCTTGGCAATTTGCCGCAACAAGATGAGGAACAAGGGTGTAACCCGCGCCCACCTGATCGCAACCGAAGCCTGTCGGGCGGCGGAGAACGGTGCGCAATTCCTCGCGCGTGTTACGGATGAATTGGGTCTTACGCTCGAGGTGATCGACCGCGAGACGGAAGCGCGGCTCGCCGCGACTGGTTGCACGCCGTTGATCGATCCGCAGGCCGACGGCACGATTCTGTTCGATATTGGCGGTGGTTCGTCAGAGCTTGTTCGTCTTGCGCGTTCGCAAAGGGGCCGCGGGGGACCGCCCTTACCGCAAATTCGCGGCTGGATTTCAGTGCCGCACGGTGTAGTCACGTTGGCAGAACGCCACGGCGGTATAACTGTCACGCGCGAAAGTTACGAGGCGATGGTGGCGGAAGTTGCGGCGCTGATCGCGCCATTCGTGCGCGAACACGGCGGGGAGATTACGACTGGCATCCACATGCTCGGAACTTCCGGGACGGTGACGACAATCGCCGGCGTGCATCTCAATCTCAAACGCTACGATCGTAACCGCGTTGATGGCTGCTGGATGAGCGCGCAGCAAATCAATGCAGTCGTCGAACGGCTGTTGACCATGAGCTACGAGGATCGTGTGGCAAGCCCATGCATTGGTGCTGAGCGGGCCGATCTGGTGCTCGCGGGTTGCGCTATTCTCGAGGCGATCCGGCGTGCGTTTCCCTGCCCACGTCTTCGCGTAGCTGATCGCGGTCTACGCGAAGGCATGTTGGTGCAGATGATGCGCGAAGATGGCGCTTGGGGCGGCGGCAGTCAGGCAGCTATGTCGTGACCGCGGATGGCAAGGGCGCTGGCCCGCGCCAAAAAAAAGTTCGGGTTCGAAGCGGCAAGGGCCGTTCGGTATCCTCACGTCAATGGCTGGAGCGTCAGCTCAATGACCCTTACGTTGCTCGCGCCAAGCGGGAGGGCATGCGCTCGCGGGCCGCGTACAAACTGAGGGAGATCGACGACAAGGCGCGCTTCCTCAAGAAAGGTGCACGCGTTATTGATCTCGGCGCCGCCCCCGGGGGTTGGAGCCAAGTTGCTGCCGAACGGGTCGGCGCGCCCGAGCAAGGCAGGGTGATTGCCATTGACGTCTTGGCGATGGAGCCGGTGGCGGGAGTTGAATTCATCAAGCTCGATTTCCTCGATCACGCTGCGCCCGACAAGCTCAAGGAAATGATAGGCGGGCCCGCCGATGTTGTGCTTTCTGACATGGCAGCCAATGCGACCGGCCATGCACGCACCGACCACCTCAAGATCATGGCGCTGGTAGAAGTCGCCGCCGAATTTGCTCGCGAAGTCCTTGCACCCGGCGGTACGTTTCTCGCCAAGGTTTTGCAAGGCGGCACGGAGGCGGCGCTGCTTGCATCCCTGAAGCGGGACTACAAAGGTGTGAAGCACGTCAAGCCGCCCGCGAGTCGTTCGGATTCGGCCGAACTTTATCTGCTGGCCACGGGATTTCGTGGCTGATGCGCTATCCAGCCCGCTGATCTGACGTTTATGCAGAGAGGAGGAAGGCCCCTCTGCGTTTACGAGTTCATAACAGCTATCCGCGATTGCCCTAGGAATCGGCGGCGTCTCATGCTATCGACCCACGCCAACCCAAAAGCGGGCCGTGACGCAAGGCGAGGCAACCCTCGCGACGGGCATTTATAAGCCTTTTGCTGGCCGGTCCGATGCCTTTTCGGGCGAGACGGAGTTGGCGATGGCCGGAAAAAACAACGCAAGCCCACGCGAGGGCCTCACATTCGACGACGTGCTGATCAAGCCCGGTCTGTCGGAGGTACTACCCGCCGACGTCGATATCCGCTCGCGCATCACACGCTCGATCGCCGTCAATATTCCGATTATCGCCTCGGCCATGGACACCGTGACCGAAGCCCAAATGGCGATTGCTATGGCTCAGGCGGGCGGCATTGGCGTTATCCATCGCAATCTCGAGCCGGAGCAGCAGGCAGCGCAGGTCCGCCAGGTAAAAAAATTCGAATCAGGCATGGTGGTGAATCCACTCACCATCGAGCCAGGCGCCGGCCTCCAACAGGCGCTCGACCTGATGAAAGAGAACCACATCTCGGGCATTCCGGTGGTCGAGCGTGCCGGCAGCGGGACTCCCGGCAAGTTAGTCGGCATTCTGACTAACCGCGACGTGCGCTTTGCAACCGATCCAGCTCAGCGCGTATCCGAGTTGATGACAAAAAAGCTCATCACTGTGCGCGAGGGCGTGGGTCAGGACGAAGCCAAGCGGCTCCTACACCAGCACCGCATTGAAAAACTTCTGGTGGTGGATGCCCAGTACCGCTGCGTTGGTCTGATCACCGTGAAGGACATCGAGAAGGCGGTTGCCAATCCGAATGCCTGCAAGGATGAACAGGGCCGCTTACGCGTAGCTGCCGCCACAACCGTCGGCGACAAAGGCTTTGCCCGCACTGAGGCACTGATCGCTGCAGGGGTCGACCTCGTGGTGGTCGATACCGCGCATGGTCATTCAAAATACGTGCTCGATGCGGTGACCCGGATCAAACGGCAATCAAACAAAGTTCAGGTCGTTGCCGGCAATATCGCGACAGTCGACGGCTCGAAGGCGCTGATCGATTGTGGCGCCGATGCCATTAAGGTCGGAATCGGTCCCGGTTCAATTTGCACGACACGAGTTGTAGCCGGTGTCGGTGTGCCGCAGTTGACTGCAATCATGGACTGCGTGGACGCGGCGAAGGCGA
>DASWAK010000575.1:0-1529 GCA_036391175.1 Pseudolabrys sp. | reverse complement strand
CCGCCGCTCACTCGGCAGGCCCTCTCGCACGACGGCCTCGCACCCGGCTCGGAGAGGTGGCTGAGTGGTTGAAAGCACCGCACTCGAAATGCGGCATACTCGCAAGGGTATCGGGGGTTCGAATCCCTCCCTCTCCGCCATCTGGTCGTTCTCCATCATTCGCGTCGTTGGCTGTGGATTTGCGTTCTCATTGCCCTCTTTTGTCAGCAATCGTCCGCCGCCATAATGGCGGACGGAACAGGCCCCGGCGGCGTATGTTTCATCGTTGCTGACCGATGACGCGCTTGTGCGACTTTCGATCAGGGTCGAATCGCATATACTGCAACGATGGGCAGCCAATTTGGCCATGACAGTGACTTTAGCTGTCCGCATTGCGGAGCACGCTACGTTGTGAGTTATACCGAGTTACCTATTGCCGACAGCGGTAGCGACTATTGTGAGTGTTGCAAACGGAGGATGTTTCAATGGAATTCAGCCTTGCAACCGCGCTATAGGCTCGTGGAACGACCCGAGCGAAAACACCCATAACGCTTCGCGCGAGTTCCGGCGCGCCACCATTTCCTTCTATTGCCGCACCATACGGACACGTTGGTCGCCGCAGGCGGCGGCGGTCACGCCGATCTGGGCGTGACCGTAATCCGAATCACACCAGCGCCCGCCTTCGAATAGACCGTGCGAAGCGGCGATCTGACCGAGGGCGGCACGACTGGGCAGATTGCAGCGCGGATCAACCACGCCGCGTCGGCGCTGGCACACGTCTAATGCTTTTCCGCACGGGTGTTCACTAGAACTCGAACATCGGCCGGGCCGAATGCCGCCCATAAACAGCACGCGCGCGCCGTGATTGGTTTCCAGATCATCGATATAGGCTTGGAAACGTGCCGCATAAGAAATACCAACACGGGCCTGCGCGCCCGTCTTAAGCGATATGATGACACCGACTGTCTTGTTGCCGTTGGCGTCGAGCGCGTGCGACTGATGCTGATTAGTCGCTGTCGTGCGTTGGGTTTCGGACCGGCTATTGCGATAGCTTGTTATCGGCGCGGTCGCGCCTTGGGTAGTACAGTGGCCATCATTGTCGCAGGTGGTCGCTGGCGAACCATTTTGGCGATGATGTTGCCCGGCTTCTGCCGGTAATGCCATGAGTACACTGAGGGCGGCGAGTGCGGCGACTTTCATGCTTTCCTCCTAAGCGAAAAATCGAGAAGGCGGATGCACACGCAGTCACATTCAGTCACACTCACTACGTCGAACGCTTTTATAGCGCGTTAACAAATCTGCTGGCGGTATTTTTGCACCATTAGGCATTAGGGGACAGGGGTTCGCACCATCACTGGGAACGATATGTCAAATGACGCATTATCCGCCAGCAATCGGGGACGGTGCCGCCAATGGACCGACGGGACTCCTACCTTTTCAAAGCTGCCGAGCTACTCGAATTGGCCAAGAACGAACATCACGCCGAGTTCAAGGCGGAGTTCGAGAGCTTGGCGCTTGCCTATCTTCGTTTAGCCGAGCAAGCAAAACAA
>DASWAK010000574.1:0-3563 GCA_036391175.1 Pseudolabrys sp. | reverse complement strand
GATGTCCCCGGCAGGCCAACGTTGGCGAGCGTGAACACCATGAACACAAAGGCATAGAGGGGCATACGATTGACCAAGCCGCCATAGGCAGCGATCTCGCGCGTGTGCATGCGGTCGTAGACCACGCCGACGCAAAGGAATAGCGCACCGGAAACGATGCCGTGCGAAATCATCTGAAAAATGCCGCCGGCGACCCCTTGCGCGGTCGCGGCAAAGATCCCCATAGTAACGAAGCCCATATGTGCGACCGAGGAATAGGCGATCAGCTTCTTCACATCCTCCTGCATCAGCGCCACCAGCGAGGTGTAGATGATGGCGACGACCGAGAGCGTGAAAATCAATGGCGCAAATTCATGACTAGCTGCCGGGAACATCGGCAGCGAGAACCTTAAGAAGCCGTAGCCACCCATCTTCAAGAGTATGGCGGCGAGAATAACGGAGCCCGCTGTCGGCGCCTCGACGTGCGCATCGGGCAGCCAGGTGTGCACGGGCCACATTGGCAACTTCACTGCAAATGATGCGAAGAAGGCAACCCACGCCCACTTCTGCAAGCCGAGCGGGAAGCCATGTCGCAATAACGCCACGATATCGGTTGTGCCCGCCTCCCAATACATCGCCATGATGGCGAGCAGCATCAGCACCGAACCGAGCAGTGTGTAGAGGAAGAACTTAAAGCTTGCATAGACGCGGCGCGGACCGCCCCAGACGCCGATGATCAGGAACATCGGGATCAGTCCGCCTTCGAAGAACAAATAGAACAACACAAGATCGAGCGCCGAGAAGGTGCCGACCATCAGGGTTTCCAGCACCAAAAAGGCAATCATATATTCCTTAACGCGCGTCTGGATCGCGGTCCAGCTGGCGAGAATACAGGCCGGCATCAGCGCGGTGGTGAGGATCACGAACGGCAACGAAATGCCGTCCACGCCCATGTGATACGAGGCGATGCCGAGCCAGTTGTACTTCTCCACATACTGAAATTCCGGCGAGCTGGCGTCGAAGCGCCAGACCATGACCAGCGAGATCGCGAAGGTGACCAGGGTAGCCCATAGTGCAATCCAGCGCGCGGTTCCGCGTGCCAGACGTTCGTTACCGCGCACGAGAAACACGATGAGCAGCGCGCCGAGCAGCGGTAAGAAGGTGACGACGGAAAGGATCGGCCAATTCATTAGTGCATCCCCGTCGCAAACATAAACCACGTGATAAAGGCTGCCGCGCCGATCAGCATGGCGAAGGCGTAGTGATAGAGATAACCAGTCTGCAGCCGCACCACGTTACGGGTGACGTCGAGCACACGCGCGGATACTCCATCCGGCCCGAAACCGTCGATGAGCCAGCCGTCACCACCTTTCCACAATAGACGGCCGAGCCACTTGGTGGGCTTGACGAAGATCAGGTCGTATAGCTCGTCGAAGTACCACTTGTTGAGCAGGAAGCGGTAAAGCACATCGTGCTGGCGCGCGAGCTCGACCGGAATGTCGGGCCGGCGAATGTAGAAGTGCCAGGCGATCACGAAGCCGATCACCATCATCACAGTTGGCAGGATGGCGATCTGCAACGGCACGTGGTGCATCTCTTCAAGCACATGATTGGTTTTGGCGAAGGTCAGTGACTCGCGGAAGAAGCCCTCAACGCTGTGCCCGGCGAAGATTTCCTTGAACGGCAGGCCTGCAAGCACTGAGCCGGCGGCAAGAAATCCAAGCGGGATCAGCATTACCATCGGGCTCTCATGCGCGTCCTTCCAGTGCTGGCGGTTATGCGGCTCACCATGGAAGGTCTTAAAGATCAGGCGCCAGGAATAGAACGACGTGAGCAGTGCAGCCGAGACGGTGCAGATGAACGCATAGAGCGCCATTGGATTCGTGCCGACGAAGGCCGCCTCAATGATGGCGTCCTTGGAGAAATAGCCAGCCGTGAGCGGAAAGCCGGTGAGCGCCAGCGTGCCGATGAGCATCACGATGTATGTGTATGGGATGCGATCCTTCAGGCCGCCCATGTGGCGGATGTCCTGCTCATGATGCATCGCATGGATCACAGACCCGGAGCCAAGGAACAGCAACGCCTTGAAGAACGCGTGGGTGAACAAGTGGAACATGCCGACCGAATAGGCCCCTACGCCCATCGCCACGAACATGTAGCCGAGTTGCGAACAGGTCGAGTATGCAATGATGCGCTTGATGTCGTTCTGCACGAGGCCGATCGTGGCGGCGAACAATGCGGTGGTGGCGCCGATCAACGTCACGAATGTCTGCGCATGCGGGGCGAGTTCGAACAACGGCGACAGCCGTGCCACCATGAACACACCCGCCGTCACCATGGTCGCAGCATGGATCAACGCGGAGACTGGCGTGGGACCTTCCATGGCGTCGGGCAGCCACGTATGCAGCAGGAATTGTGCCGACTTGCCCATCGCGCCCATGAAGAGGAACAGGCATGTGATCGTGAGTGCATCGACCTGCCAGCCGAAGAAATTGATCATCGTGCCGCTGAGCGGGGGCGCCTGCGCAAACACGGTATCGAAATCGATTGCGCCGGTGAGCATGAACACCGCGAAAATGCCAAGCGCAAAGCCGAAATCGCCAACACGGTTCACAATGAAGGCCTTGATCGCGGCGGCGTTCGCTTCCGGCTTGTGATACCAGAAACCGATCAAGAGGTAGCTCGCGAGGCCGACACCTTCCCAGCCGAAATAGAGCTGCACCAGGTTGTCCGCTGTTACCAGCATCAACATCGCGAAAGTGAACATCGACAGATAGCTAAAGAAGCGTGGCCGGTACGGGTCCTGGTGCATATAGCCGATGGAATAAAGGTGCACGAATGCCGACACCGTATTAACGACGACGAGCATCACCGCAGTGAGCGTGTCGATGCGCAGCGACCACTCGACCTTCAGATCACCGGCGGTCATCCAGGTGAAAATCGGCACGCGCATGTCGTGATGAGCAAAGCCGACATCGACGAAGGCGATCCATGACAGGATCATCGAAATCATTAAAAGCGTGGTCGTGATCAGCTCGGCCGAGCGCGAGCCCGCTGCGGCAGGCTCGTGGGCTTCCTCTTCATGATGGGACGAATGAATAGCCGCACCACCGTGCACAGCCGGCGCGCCGTGGTGCGGGCCGAGATCGGTCACACTGTCTTCCCCACCCGGCGCTGGGCCTTTTCCCGGAAACCGCACCCGCGCGCCGGCGAGCGCAATCAGGCCAGCCAGGATCGCGCCGAGAAGGGGAAGAAAGACAATCGCCTGATACATTCCGCCTTTAGCCCTTCATCAAATTGATGTCTTCGACCGCGATCGAGCCGCGGTTGCGATAGAACACGACAAGAATGGCAAGCCCGATCGCCGCTTCCGCCGCAGCCACTGTAAGAACGAGCAGCGCGTAGATCTGTCCGACGATATCACCGAGATGGGCCGAGAAGGCCACCAGATTGATGTTGACCGCGAGCAGGATCAGCTCGATCGACATCAGAATGATGATGACGTTCTTGCGATTCAGAAAAATGCCGAAAATCCCGAGCGTGAACAGGATCGCGGCGACCGACAGATAGTGACCGAGGCCGAT
>DASWAK010000573.1:0-3873 GCA_036391175.1 Pseudolabrys sp. | reverse complement strand
CATTCGCCATTCTACGTTTACGCGTACGCATTCGGCGATTGCCTGGTGAACTCGCTCTACGCCGTCTATGAGCAGTCTGCGAGCGGCTTTGCCGAGCGCTATCTCGCAATGCTTTCGGCCGGGGGCACCAAGCATCATTCCGAATTGCTGGCGCCGTTCGGTCTCGATGCGCGCGATCCGAAGTTCTGGGACGGCGGATTGGGCGTGATTGCCAATCTGATCGGCGAACTGGAAGCGCTGGAGTAGGCGGCGCAGACCTTATCTTTGCAGCCGAAGGTGATTAGATGGTGGGGTGAGCCCGCCCATGCCTCCCACTGACCGCGAAAAAAACCGCTTCTCCGCCCGCGCCAAGCGCTACGCCAGAGTTGGCACCCAGCTCGGCGGCACCGCTGCCCGCTTTGCGGGTGCGCGCTTTTTCGGCGTGCCGCTCGATCGCGCCGCTAATGCGCTTGAGCTCGCCGCCGCGCTCGGCGGGCTAAAAGGCCCGATCATGAAGGTGGCGCAGTTGCTCGCCACCATTCCCGATGCGCTACCGCCGGAATACGCCAACGAATTGATCAAGCTGCAGAGCCAGGCGCCGCCGATGGGTTGGGCCTTCGTCAAGCGGCGCATGAGCGCAGAGCTTGGGCCCGACTGGCAAAAGAAATTTTTTGAATTCGAACACCACCCTGCCGCTGCCGCCTCACTCGGCCAGGTCCATCGCGCCCGCGCGCTCGACGGCAAGGAGCTCGCCTGCAAGCTGCAATATCCGGACATGCAGTCGGCGGTTGAGGCTGACCTGAGCCAACTGCAATTGCTGTTCGCCATTCGCAGACGCTTCGACTCGGCAATCGACACTAGCGAGATCGTAATTGAGATCGGTGCTCGACTTCGTGAGGAACTCGACTACTTCCGCGAGGCCAAACACGTCGCGCTTTACGGAAACATGCTGAAAGATGAAGACGCAATCCGCGTGCCGAAAGTTTGGCCCGAGCTGTCAACTGCCCGCCTCCTGACTCTCGATTGGCTCAGCGGCCGCAAGCTGCTCGAGCACAAAGGCGGACCGCTCGCGCTACGCAATCGGCTCGCCACGGCGATGTTTACGGCCTGGTGGTTCCCCTTTAGCCGCTTCGGCGTCATCCACGGTGATCCGCATCTTGGCAACTACACAGTTTTCGATGATTCCAAGGGAAAGCCTGCCGGAATCAATTTGTTGGATTATGGGTGCATTCGGATTTTCCCGCCGAGTTTTGTTGGCGGTGTGGTCGACCTTTATCACGGGTTGTTACGTGGCGATAACGATCTCGTGGTGCACGCCTACGAGACTTGGGGGTTCAAGCGTCTCAACCGTGAGCTGATCGACGCGCTCAACATTTGGGCACGGTTCATATATGGTCCGCTGCTGGACGACCGCGTGCGCAGTATTGCCGATGGGGTGAAGCCCTCGGAATATGGCCGCAAGGAAGCCTTTCAGGTACACCAAGCGCTCAAAGCCAGAGGTCCGGTCACGGTGCCGCGCGAATTCGTTTTCATGGACCGCGCTGCCATCGGCCTTGGCGCGGTCTTCTTGCACCTGGCAGCAGAACTAAATTTCTACCGGTTGTTCAATGAGGCAATCGAGCGCTTCGCGGTTGGCGAGGTGGCGGCGCGGCAAAGCGCCGCGCTCACCAAGGTTGGATTGCAGCCGTCCACCAAAGGCTGAGTCCGGCGGCGTTGCCCTTGGGCCGCAATTGCGCTAACCCCTGTGCGCCCACCTTTTTGAGCGACTCGGAGAGTTTCCCCATGGCCGACCACGGCACCGTCGAATACGCCACCGCTACCGGCAACGACTATCCTGCGCACGAGCAAGGCTACGAGCGCTTCGTCCATTTCACTCTTATCGGAATTCTCTATGTGGTGACGATCCTTTTCGGCCTGGCGACAGGCGGTGTGATGGGTCACTGGTTCCTTGCGGCGACGATCTTCATCATCGGCTTGCTAGGCGCTATCCCGGGAATGCTCAGCGGAGCAACCACTCCGAGTTACATCTCCTTCGTGATCTGCTTCCTGATCTTTGCCTTCGCCGGACTGTCGCCGCACTGAAGAATTCAACGGCCGGGCGGAGGCACGAATGCGAATTGCCGTACCGCGAGAGACCGACGCCGGCGAAACCCGCGTCGCGGTCACTCCAGAAACAATCAAGAAATTTAAATCGTTCGGCGCCGACGTTGCGGTTGCGCGCGGCGCCGGCGTCGCGTCCGGAATTCCGGATACGGAATTCGAGGCAGCCGGTGCGCAGATCGCCGACGTCGTCACCAAGGACGCTGATATCGTCTTGAAAGTACGGCGACCGACGCCAAACGAGTTGGCTGCATATAAAAAGGGCGCGCTGGTCATCGCGATCATGGATCCTTACGGCAACGAGGTCGCGCTCAAGCAGATGGCCGACGCCGGCGTCGCTGGCTTCGCGATGGAGTTGATGCCACGCATTACCCGCGCGCAGTCGATGGACGTGCTCTCCAGTCAAGCTAATCTCGCAGGTTATCGCGCGGTCATCGATGCCGCCGAGGAATATGGCCGCGCGCTGCCAATGATGATGACGGCCGCCGGTACGGTGCCCGCGGCGAAAGTGTTCATTATGGGGGTAGGCGTCGCCGGCTTGCAGGCGATCGCAACGGCGCGTCGCCTCGGCGCGATTGTCACGGCGACTGATGTGCGTCCCGCCACCAAGGAACAAGTGGAGAGTCTTGGCGCAAAATTCCTCGCCGTGGAGGATGAGGAATTCAAGAACGCCCAGACCGCTGGCGGCTACGCCAAGGAAATGTCGAAGGAATATCAGGCCAAACAGGCCGCGTTAGTCGCTGAGCATATTAAGAAACAGGATATCGTCATTACCACTGCCCTGATCCCGGGACGGCCGGCCCCGCGCCTGGTTTCAAAGGATATGGTTGCCTCGATGCGGCCGGGTTCGGTGATCGTCGATCTTGCGGTTGAGCGCGGCGGCAATGTCGAAGGCGCGCGCGCCGGCGAAGTGGCGCAAGTCGGCGGGGTCAAGATCGTTGGTTATCTCAACGTGCCGGGACGGCTGGCTGCCTCCGCTTCATCGCTTTACGCCAAGAATCTCCTGACGTTCGTCGAGACTCTGATCGACAAGAAAGAGAAGAAGCTCGCGGTCAACTGGGATGACGAGTTGGTTAAGGCGACGATGCTCACGCGCGACGGCGCGATCGTGCATCCGAATTTCCAGCCAAAGACAGCAGCCTGAGGGATCCGACATGGAACATGTGGCAACGGCGGTCGACCCCTTCGTGTTCCGGCTATCGATATTCGTACTGGCCGTGTTCGTTGGCTACTACGTAGTGTGGTCAGTGACGCCCGCGCTTCATACACCGCTGATGTCGGTGACCAATGCGATCTCCTCGGTGATCGTGGTCGGCGCGCTGCTCGCGATCGGTGTTGCGCTGGTCGCGAATGACGATGGTCCCTTCTGGGCGCGCTCTCTCGGTTTCGTCGCGCTGGTCTTTGCCTCGGTCAACATTTTCGGCGGATTCCTGGTCACCCAGCGCATGCTGGCGATGTACCAGAAGAAAAAGAAGTGAGAGCGCAATGAGCCCGAACCTCGTCGCGCTGCTCTATCTGATCTCCGGCATACTGTTCATCCTGGCGCTGCGTGGCCTGTCGAGTCCGGATACCAGCCGCCGCGGCAATCAGTTCGGCATGATCGGCATGACCATCGCCGTGCTGACCACGCTTGGCGCGCATCCGCCGACGGATGGACTGTCCTGGGGACTGGTGCTCGGCGGCATTGCCGTCGGCGGCGGCATCGGCGCGGTGATCGCGCGCCGAGTGCCGATGACCTCGATGCCGGAGCTGGTCGCCGCCTTCCATTCGCTGGTCGGCATGGCGGCGGTGCTG
>DASWAK010000572.1:0-3575 GCA_036391175.1 Pseudolabrys sp. | reverse complement strand
GCCACCAGTCAGATCCTGAGCGATTTGGCATTTCATCTGGCCGCGGCCGGACAAGACATTCACGCCGTTACCAGCCAACAAATCTATGACGACCCCGCCGCGCGGCTGCCGCCGAATGAGGCCATCCGTGGGGTAAAAGTTCATCGCGTTGCCACAACGCGATTTGGCCGCTCCAATTTGATCGGCCGCGGTTTGGATTATCTCTCATTCTACTGGTCGATGTGGCGCCATCTCATTTCATTCGCCAAAGCACACGACATCCTAGTGGCCAAGACGGACCCCCCGTTGCTCTCGGTGCTGGCAATATCCGCGGCCAAGCGACGTTCAGCACATCTCGTCAATTGGGTGCAGGATCTTTATCCCGAAATCGCCATTGAACTCGGGGTGCCGTTGCTCAAGGGACCACTCGGCAGTGCGATTGCCTATTTGCGCAATCGATCATTGCGGTTGGCCGATGCCAATGTGCTCGTAGGGACATCCATGGCGGCTCGCGTGTGCGCCTGTGGCGTGACGCAGGATCGTATCCATGTCATTCCCAATTGGGCCAATGATGAGGAGATCGTTCCGGTTCCCCCGGCGGAAAATCCGCTTCGCCGCGAATGGCGGCTCGAAGACAAGTTCGTGGTCGGCTACTCGGGCAATTTAGGACGTGCCCACGAATTTGAAACCGTACTGGCCGCGGCAGAGCGGCTGCGCGCGGATTCACGTGTTGTTTTTGTTTGCATCGGCGGCGGCAAACAATTCGATGAGCTTGCAAAACGCGTCGATGCGAGCAAGCTCGAACGAACATTCCGATTCTTTCCCTATCAGGATCGGGCCGTCCTCAAATATTCTCTCTCTGTGCCTGACGTGCATTGGATATCGCTGCCGCCGAAAGTCGAAGGGCTGATCTTTCCGAGCAAGCTTTACGGCATCATTGCCGCCGGCAGGCCGGTAATCGCAGTGGCCGCGCCGGAGGGCGAAATAGCGAGCCTGGTTCGACAACACGATTGCGGATTTGCTATCGCGCCCGGCGATTCCGATAGCCTCTACAGGACGATTTTGTTACTCGCCGACGATATCGAGACCCGCAAGCGGATGGGCACTCGGGCCCGGGCCATGCTGGATGCGAATTTCACGCGGCAACACGAATTCGCGCGCTGGCAGCGGTTGCTCGCAACAGTCTGATGGCATGGTTTTCGGCCGACCCCTTCTAGCGCATTAGTTTTAGCGATGTTTTAATTACGATGTGCGGCGACAAGAACTCATTCATTAGTCTGCCGTGTTGCAGTCGCCCATGCTGGGAGCACCCCAATGTGGCCTGATCGACGGTTACTTGACCTGTTCAAGATCGAACATCCGATCGTTCTGGCGCCCATGGCCGGCGCGGTGGACGCCAAGCTCGCGATCGCCGTGGCGGAAGTGTGCGGGCTTGGCTCATTGCCCGTCGCGATGCTCAATGAGCAGCAGATGCGGGCGCAGTTCGAGAAATTCCGCGCGGCGACACGCAAACCGATCAACGTGAGTTTTTTCGTCCACAAGCCGCCGGTGCCCAACAATGCACGCGAGCATGCCTGGCGTGAACGGCTCAAACCCTATTACCTCGAACTCGGCATCGATCCGGGGGCGCCGGTGCCCTCAAGCAACCGGACGCCGTTCGATGCGGCGCTCTGCGTCGCGGTCGAAGAGATCAAGCCGGAAGTGGTGAGCTTCCATTTCGGTTTGCCCGAGCCAGGCCTGCTCAAACGCGTCAAAGCCGCCGGCTGCGTGGTGATGAGCTCGGCGACCACCGTCGCCGAAGCGCGTTGGCTGGAGCAACACGGCTGCGATGTAATCATCGCGCAAGGCAACGAGGCCGGCGGTCATCGGGGCATGTTCTTAACTGATAATTTGGCGACGCAGGTCGGTACCTTTGCGTTGGTGCCGCAGGTTGTGGATGCGGTGAAGGTGCCGGTAATCGCCACTGGTGGCATATCAGACGCGCGCGGGATTGTGGCGGCGCTGGCGCTCGGCGCTTCTGCCGTACAGGTCGGCAGCGCCTTTATGCATTGTCCGGAATCGACGGTGCTGCCGCCACATCGTGCGGCACTCAAATCCGCGCGTGACGATGGCACCCTGCTGACCAATCTGATGACCGGTAGGCCGGCGCGCGGGTTCATCAACCGCGTGATGCGGGAGATCGGGCCGATCAATCCGATCGCGCCGGAGTTTCCGCTCGCTGGCGGCGCGCTGGCGCCGCTGCACGCCAAGGCACAGGCGCAAGGCTCTGGCGATTTTTCCTCCATGTGGGCGGGACAAGCAGCTGCATTAGGGCGTGAACTTCCGGCATGCGAGGTAACCATTAAGCTTGCCGAGGAAGCTCAGGCGCTGATGCGGCGAATGGCTTCCATCTAGTGTCTTCAATCAGCCGCAAGATGGTCCGCTATTGGCACAAGGCGGACATGCCAACCGTAGCCTCGTTTGTCCGCTTTCGGGGGTAAAGCGGACATCGTGCGGACATGCCGCAATGTCCGCTAATGACCCAAAGCGGACATCAGGTTTAGGCACTTTACTTTTCGGTGAAAGTTGCATTTTTGTCACACAGCTGGTTTGCCGCTCGTGCTAGCTCTAAACGTGAAATTATGATTTGGGGGCTGGATCATGAAAAAACTCATATGCACTGGTGTGGCAGCTGCGGCTTTGCTGGCCACACCTGCGATGGCTGCTGACCTGCCCGTGAAGGCGCCCGCACTCGTCGCACCTGCCGCCCCATCGTGGAACGGACTATATGTCGGCGTGGGATTAGGCGACCGCTGGGGGACTACTCAGTGGACTACCACGCAAGCCGATTTTATCACTCCCCAGCCCATCGACTCATCCTCTCCGCACGATTTCAATCACAACTCATTCTATTATAGCGGATACGTTGGCTACAATTTTCAATTCGGAAATTGGATAACCGGCGTCGAAGGCGATCTCGGTGGGGGTAATTCCGAAGACACTCTCAACGGATTTCCGGGTCTTAATATAAATTTTCCTCCGACACCAACTGACACCAGTTCCGTTAAGCTCAAATGGGATGGCAGCATTCGCGGTCGGTTAGGTTATCTCATAATGCCGACCGTTCTAGTTTATGCGACAGGCGGCTGGGCATTCCAGAATATCAACTCAGCAGCGTCATGCACCACCAACACGGGATGGTGTGACGGTGTAAACGTGCAGTCCACATCAATCAATCAAACCTTGAATGGCTGGACTATTGGTGGCGGCATGGAAGTGATGTTAGTGCCCAATTGGCTGTTGCGGCTCGAAGGTCGTTATTCTGACTTTGGCACTCACACAAACACCTACCTAAACGTTGCTCCCGACTCAATCCGTGCTGACCTTAGGACCACGACAGGTATCATGCGCGTTGGCGTCGCTTACAAATTCGGCGGATGATCGTTCGCAATGCCGCGCTAATAACAAAGCCCCGGGCAAGTCCCGGGGTTTTTCTTTTGGTGGGAGCAGAAACTCTTGAATGTCCGCTATTGGCCCAAAGCGGACTCTGTAGTTGCACCCGCACATGTCTGCTTTTGGAGTAAAGCGGACATGGCTTTTTGCGGCGCAAATGTCTG
>DASWAK010000571.1:0-11042 GCA_036391175.1 Pseudolabrys sp. | reverse complement strand
CCGTATTTGGGTTAAATTCCAGCCGATAAGGACGCCTCAATGCGCTCTCTGCTGTTCGTTCCCGCCGACGGCGGATCGAAGCTCGACAAGGCCGTGGCCAGCGGCGCCGATGCCGTGATTGTCGATCTGGAGGACTCGATTGCACCGGAGCGTAAGGACGCCGCGCGCGTGGCTGCGCTGGATTTTCTCAAGCGTGCTGGAGCAGCCAAACAACGCCCGCGCCTGCTCGTGCGCATTAACGGGCTCGATACTGGCATGACCGACGCCGACCTCGACGCGATTGTCACGGGCAGGCCCGACGCCATTGTGTTTCCGAAAGCGGAAGGCGGCGCCAGTGTCGTGCATCTCGATGCCAAGCTCACTGCGCGAGAAGCCATTGCCGGCGTGCCAGAAGGACAAATCAAAATATTGGCGCAGGGAGTGGAATCAGCCGCCGGCCTGTTTGCCGCCGGCACATTCCGCGGTGCGAGCGTGCGGCTTATCGGGTTGACCTGGGGCCCGGAAGATCTGTCGGCTGAATTGGGCGCGGAGGCCAATCGCAACACCCAAGGCGAGTTGACCGATCCCTATCGTATCGCACGGTCGATCTGCCTCTATGCGGCTGCCGCGGCAAAGCTGCCAGCGATCGAGACTGTTTACGTGGATTTCCGCAATTCAGAAGGGCTGCGGCACGATACCGAAGCCGCCCGCCGCGATGGCTTCACCGGCCGTCTCGCCATCCACCCAGCGCAAGTGCCGGTGATCAATGAAGTGTTCACACCCTCGGCGGCCCAGATCGAGAGAGCCAAGGCAGTGGTTGCAGCCTTCGCGGCGCAGCCGGGCGCCGGCACGGTTGGCATCGACGGTAAGATGTATGACCGCCCGCACCTCGCGCGTGCGCAGGCTTTGTTGGCGCGTCACAAATCATGACCGATCATCCGCTTTCGCGAAAATGATGGCCTACTTCTTGGTATAGACTGAGCCAGGATCAAACTGCTTTTCTGCATCGCGGAATTCGAGCGTCACTGCTCCTGTCTTGCCGAGTGGTATCGCGCGGTAGAAGCAGGAGCGGCGGCCCGTGTGGCACGCGCCAGGGCCTTGCTGATCCACCCTTAGCCACATTGCGTCCTGGTCGCAATCGACACGCAACTCGATCACGCGCTGGACGTGGCCAGACGTCTCGCCCTTCCTCCAAAGCGCCTTGCGCGACCGGCTGTAATACCACGCCTCGCCGCTCGCGACGGTTTTTCGAAGTGCTTCTTCATTCATGTGCGCCACCATCAGTACGTCGCCCGACTTGGCATCCGTGACGACGGCGGTAATCAGCCCGTCGGCGTCGAATTTGGGAATGAAGGCCGAGCCTTCTTCGACTTCTTTCGATGATTTGGTCAAATCGAACCACCTGAGGTGCGAGCGGAGCGAGCCATCATGTTAAAATCCGATGTCAGGTATGCCGGACGACATCGGTGGGATGATCGGCCGATTGCCCGTCAGCTTTTGAGGCGCGCCGGCGGCGCGCATTTCGGGTTGACGGAGAAATACTACAGAAACAAACGCAAACGAGGACTTACCGCTGTCCGCCGCGCAGCATGGTCATAAACCGGACCTGCTCGCCGGCGTCGTCGCGGAACGCGCCGGTGAAATGAGTGGTTACGGTCAGTGCTCCGGGCTTTTCCACCCCGCGCAGCGACATACACATATGCTCGGCTTCGATCATCACTGCGACACCGCGTGGCTTCAGGATCTCGTCGATTGCGGTAGCAACCTGCGATGTCAGATGCTCCTGCGTCTGCAATCGACGCGCATAAACGTCGACTAGGCGCGCGAGTTTTGACAGCCCCACCACGCGATCCACCGGCATATAGGCGACGTGGGCCTTGCCATAGAATGGCATCATGTGATGCTCGCAATGCGAATTAAAACCGATGTCGCGCACCAACACGAAATCATCGTAGCCGCCAGTCTCGCTGAATGTGCGGTCGAGCACCTCCACCGGGCATTCGCGGTAACCTTGGTAGATTTCCTCGTAGGCGCCAATCACCCGCTTGGGCGTCTCCAGCAAACCTTCGCGATGGGGATCATCGCCTGCATAAGCGATCAGTGTGCGCACGGCGGCTTCGGCCTGCTCGCGCGAGGGCCGCGGCTCGACCGGTGCGGGCGCCGCCCGCACATGCTCGGACAAGCCCTGCTTCGGCCACGGCTTCACATTAGTGTTCTTCGCGTCCATGACGGGTCTCTCCGTTCGACCGGCACGCAAAGGTGCCGGGTGTGTCACCGGGTTGGCCGCGTCAGTTAACCGATCCGGACGTTTCTCGTCCGGTGCCGGCGTCTGGACGCTGCATTCCCATTCGGCAGGCCCTATCTCATGCCTGTCAGCGCCGAGAACCCTTCTCGCGCCGCCGTATCAGCCCCTATATATTCGTTTACCTGGCAGAGGCAAATCGTCACTCTGGATTATCGAAAAAACGTCAATGCTTAACGAGGTTTACAACACGCGGATCCTGGAACTGGCGGGCAATATCCCTCGCCTGGGCCGCCTGTCCGCACCCGATGCGACGGCGACCGCCCATTCGAAGTTGTGCGGTTCCACGGTAACCGTAGACCTCAAGATGAAGGACGGCGAGGTCGCCGATTTTGCACATGACGTGAAAGCCTGCGCGCTGGGGCAAGCCTCGTCATCAATCATGGCGCGCCACGTGATCGGGGCAAAGCCTGCCGAACTGCGAGAGTTGCGCGAGACCGTGCGCAAAATGCTGAAGGAGAATGGGCCTCCTCCCGGTGGCAAGTGGGCAGACATCGCCGTGCTCGAGCCAGTCCGCGACTACAAAGCGCGTCACGCGTCGACTTTGCTCACTTTTGATGCGGTGGTTTCGGCCCTCGACCAGATCGAAGTCAGGTCAGATAGCAAGCGCGCGCAGGCAGCTGAATAAACTATTTCGCTGCGGCCAGGCCGCCGGTCTTTGTTCGGGTTAAATCGGCACGATCCCCGACGGGTTTGTTACAGCCCGCAGTGAGCCGCGGAAGGTTCTGCGAAGCGCCCGTGTTTCCAAGTCGAATGCCGGTTACCAAATTCGCGCTTTCCGTCTTTATCAGTATCGAATGGCTGCCCACGGCGGCGAATGCGCCGATCAGCTCGGCCGGTACTCGTCCGGCCCCGTAAGTCACAAGTTCATCCGGACCAGTGCGGCGTTCGGAGGATACCACCTTGAGCTGAGCGGACTTGCTGCCCACCCGCAAGCTGATAGTGCCAAGCGCATTGGGTAGCGGCTTTTGTTCGGCGCCGTGGCGGCGCTCGATATAGTTCACATCGTAACTGTCACCACCAGCGACACAGGCGACCACTAGGTCGAAGCTGCCGATTTCTTCGCCTTCGACGGTAAGCGGATGGCGTCGAGCCAACGTGGCGACGCCCGCGCGATCGACCAAAGCCCACTGCTGCTCGCTAATTGCAGTCGTGTGCGAACCGTTGGTCACACGCGGCGCGGGTTGCGACACCGTCGTCGGCAAGGACGCTGCAACCGTTGCAGCCGCTGGCGCGTCGGGCTCCTCGGTCGTCAGCCGCGTTTGCAGTAGTTCGTTACGCGTCAGCGCATGCATCGGCTCCCAAGGCGGGATACGTAGCGCTAGATCGAGCAGATCGATAGAGGCTCCCATTTCAGCCGTGTATTGCGCAAGACGCCCGATATCGCGCTGGACCAGCACGAGATCTTCAGCCGAGTAGTTGGCAGCGGTCGGATCCTCGCGGCGGTCACCCAACCAGATTTGGTGGACCATGACACGCGCGTCTGCCGGCACCGAACGATGCACGCCTCCGAGCAGGATGAAGGCACACATCGACTCGCAATCAGCGTTTGGCGAAAGCACAGCGCGCGGCTCACTTTGCCCTTCAGCCGGAAGATCGACGAGGCGGCCGACCGTCGTTGCAAGTTTTAGCTTTCGGATTTCGCGCCCCAAGGCAATGGCACCAAGCACGGACCCGCCATCGGAATCGATTGTCACTGTGGCACCGGTGAGATCGTGGCTTTTGGCGAAGACAAGGAAGTGGTGCGGTGTATCCGCGGTAATTGCGCCGGCAGCCGAAACGAAAACCTTGCAGTTTGAACCGCAAACGTTGGCGGGACCCTGCACGCGCAATTCGAATTGCATCGGCAGCGTGCGATCGGAAGCGCGCAACGGTGCCTGCAGCAAGAGTGGCGCCGCCAAAGCGAGCGCAGTAGCCATCAAGAGGGAGCGGCTCATTCTTCCCCTGTCTCGCCACCGAGCGCCCTTCTTCTGGCGTGGTCATCCACGTTCTGGCTGGGCTTGGGCGGCGCCTAATACCCCCGGCGTCAGTAAGTCTTAGTGCACTTGCGAGATTCGGGTCTAGTGTAAAAAAGTCGCTATGGACATTGCTTCAGACCAAAATCTGAATAGTTCCATTGACTTGAAGCCTTGCATGGAACTTTTCGGATCTTAAACTTTCACTGGAACTTGAATCTCATCATGGCACCTGCCCACAGAGCCCGATTCTACCCATTAGCTCGCTTGCCTCGCCTGGCCGGCCGCGGGCTGGTCGGGCTCTATCGCTTTACACTTTCGCCCCTCCTCGGCCCGCGTTGCCGACACTTGCCGAGCTGTTCCGACTACGCGGATGAGGCGATCGGACGCTTCGGATTATGGGCGGGTGGATGGATGGCGCTTGCGCGCATCTTGCGCTGCCATCCCTGGGGAACGTCGGGACTGGATTTCGTGCCCGAAGAGCTGCCTGAACGCGCGCACTGGTTTCTGCCCTGGCGCTACGGCCGCTGGCGCGGCCTCAAGGAGACGCCGCGGCCCTAGTTGCACCGTCCGATTTGCCTGCTATATCGAGTTCCACGCTTACCTGCATTCGTAGGCAGCGAGTGAGCAACAGGAGATGTTGATGGTCGCGCTGACCTTTCCCGACGGCGCACACCGTGAATACCCCTCAGGTACAACCGGTCTTGATATCGTCAAGGGCATCTCGCCCTCACTGGCGAAACGCACCGTGGCCATGGCGCTTGACGGCGCCCTCACCGATTTGACTGACCCAGTCGACCGCGATGCCAAAATCGAGTTCATTGCGCGTGAAGACCCACGCGCCCTCGAGCTGATCCGGCATGACGCCGCCCACGTGCTGGCTGAAGCGGTGCAGAACCTGTGGCCCGGGACACAAGTCACGATCGGCCCGGTGATTGAGAACGGATTCTATTACGACTTTGCCCGCAACCAGCCGTTCACGCTGGAAGACCTGCCGGTGATCGAAAAAAAGATGCGCGAGATCATCGCGCGCGACAAACCTTTTACAAAGGAAGTCTGGTCGCGCGAGCAAGCAAAGAAAACCTTCCGCGACATGGGCGAGGCTTTCAAAGTCGAGCTGATAAACGCCATTCCTGCTGACCAGCAGATCAAGATCTACAAGCAGGGCGTCTGGTTCGATCTTTGCCGTGGTCCTCACATGACGTCGGTTGGCAAAGTCGGAAATGCTTTCAAGTTAATGAAAGTGGCCGGCGCCTATTGGCGCGGTGACTCCAAGAACCCGATGCTCACCCGCATCTATGGCACCGCCTTCGCCAAGCAGGAAGAACTCGACGCGTATCTCAGGCAGATTGAGGAAGCCGAGAAGCGCGATCACCGCCGTGTGGGACGCGAGATGGACCTGTTCCACTTCCAGGAAGAGGCGCCAGGTTCGGTTTTCTGGCACGCGAAAGGCTGGACACTTTTTCAGGCGCTCGAGAACTACATCCGCCGCCAACAGACCGCCGCCGGCTATGTCGAAGTCAATTCTCCGCAACTCATGGACAAGACCCTGTGGGAGACCACCGGCCATATCCCGACTTATTCGGACATGATCTTCCTGACGCAAAAACGCGAGGAAGACGAACGGGTCTACGCAGTCAAGCCGATGAACTGTCCCGGCCACGTACAGATTTTCAAAAACGGGCTGCGCAGCTACCGCGAGCTGCCGGTAAAGATCGCGGAGTTCGGCAAGGTCCACCGCTTTGAGCCATCGGGCGCGCTGCACGGGCTTATGCGCGTGCGCGCATTTACGCAAGATGACGCCCATGTGTTCATCAGCGAAGGCCAGATTGCGGAAGAAGCACTCAAGATAAACGATCTAATCCTCTCGATCTATGAGGATTTTGGCTTCTCCGACGTGCGCATTAAATTCTCTGACAGGCCGGAAAAACGCATCGGCGATGATGCCGTGTGGGACAAGGCGGAAGCTGCATTAATGGCGGCGCTAAAGGCATCCGGCCGTCCGTGGACTCTGAACAAAGGTGAAGGCGCTTTCTACGGGCCGAAGCTCGAATATGTTTTGCGCGATGCGATCGGCCGCGACTGGCAGTGCGGGACCGTACAGGTTGACCTCAATCTGCCGGGCCGGCTTGGCGCATTCTACATAGATGAGCACTCAAACAAGGTCACACCGGTCATGCTCCATCGCGCCATGTTCGGCTCGCTCGAACGTTTTACCGGCATTCTGATCGAACACTATGCCGGCCATCTGCCGCTGTGGTTGTCGCCGGTGCAGGCGGTGGTCGCCACCATCACATCTGATGCAGACGATTTTGCGTGCGAGGTAGTCGAGGCGGCACGCAAGCTTGGCCTGCGCATCGAATCCGACCTGCGAAACGAAAAGATCAACTACAAAGTGCGCGAGCACTCCCTCGCCAAGGTCCCTGCTCTTCTCGTGGTCGGCAAAAAGGAAGCGGCCGAACGTACGGTTTCGATCCGGCGTCTGGGCAGGGAAGGCCAGCAAGTGACGCCGCTGGACGCTGCGCTCAAGGCGCTAGCCGAGGAAGCCGTGCCCCCGGATATGCGGCCAATGAGGTCGGCGGCTTAGGACATTACTTCTGTTCCGCGATAAAGGCTGCGAGGTCGGCCGCTTCGCTGCGCGACAGGTTCATATCCGGCATTCGGGGATGCGGCGTCAGTAAATAGAACGCGAGCGTTGCCTCGTTGAAACCGGGTTTATTTGCAATGGCTGAAAATGGCGGCGATTGCGCTGTGCCCCGCTGCTGATCGGACGCCACCACATGACACGTTGCGCACCAGCGTTTGGCCAGCGTTTCGCCTTTGCGCGCGTCGGCCGCCGAAACGGCCTCCGCTAGAGTTGCAGCAACGAACAGGGAAAGCAGCCCAACGGCGATACGGTGCATGATGGCCTCTGATTGTTATTGAATCATCATATACGGCGGCGCGCCTTCTGTCCGCCTTGACTTCTATCTAAACAGGTTATCGGCTGCCCGCGGCCCGTACCAGTGTCCGCGCATCTGCACTGCCCGGCGGTTGCTCAAGTGTCCGCAAGAAGCGCGCCGACCAATGGCTGATGTCGTTGCGTACCAGTACCTTGAAATTGGCAGCATGACGCTGGCGCCTCTCATCCAGCGGCATTGACAGCGCACGATTGATTGCGTTGCCGACGCCCTCCGAATCGTAAGGGTTGACCAGCAGCGCCGCCGTACATTCGTACGCGGCGCCGGCAAAGCGCGAGAGGATCAGCACGCCCGGATCGTCCGCGTTCTGTGCCGCGACGAATTCCTTGGCCACCAGGTTCATGCCATCGCGCAAGGGAGTGACCAGTCCGGCACGCGCAGCGCGATAAAGCCCAGCAAGGGCTGTGCGGCTGTGCGCCTTGTTGATGTAGCGCACCGGCGTCCACGAGGCTTCGCCGTAAGCGCCGTTGATGCGTCCGACCGCCTCGCCCACAGCACGGCCCATATCCGCATATTCCGGAATGCCGGTACGGCTGCGTGGCGTGATCTGAAGATACGTGACCTTGCCGCGCCACTCGGGGAAGTTGGCGAGGAATCGCTCGAACGCGTTCATGCGCTCAGGGATGCCTTTGCTGTAGTCGAGCCGATCGACGCCGATGATCATTGCGCGGCCGGAGAGACTCTCCAGCACGCCGCGTACAAAATCGGTTTCAATGGCGCGGCGCGCCAGACGCGCGAAGGCCTCCGTCTCTACCCCGACCGGGAACGTCCCGATGTTCACGACGCGATTGGCGAACTGGAAGCTATTGCCGCTCGCCCACGGCAGCCCGCATTCGTTCGCGATGTAGCGAGCAAAATTGGCCGTGTCGACCTCAGTCTGAAAACCGACCAGGTCGTAATGACAGAGCGCCGGGATCAGTTGATCGTGGTTGGGCAAGGCGGTGAGAATTTCCGGCGGCGGAAACGGAATGTGAATGAAGAAGCCGATCTTGTTGTTATGGCCGCGATCGCGCAACGCCTTGGCCAGTGGAATCAAATGGTAGTCATGCACCCACACCACGTCGTCGGGCTTCAGCAATGTTTCGAGGTGACCTGCGAAATACTGGTTGACGCGGAAATAGCCGCCGAGGTCGCGGCGGGTGAATTCGGCGAGATCAAGCCGATAGTGCAGGATCGGCCACAACACACGGTTGGCGAAGCCGTTGTAGAACTCCTGATAGTCATCCTTGCCGAGATCGACGGTGGCGTAAGTAATGTTGTCGTGAGTGACGGACTTCACCGTCCGCGGCATATCTTCGGCAACGCGCCCGCTCCAGCCGAACCACAGGCCACCATGCCGCTTAAGCGACGGCCGGATCGCCACTTCGAGCCCGCCGGCCCGCGTGCCGCGATCAGGAACGGCAACCCTGTTCGACACTACGACGAGCCGCGCCAATACCGGTCTCCCCAGCTCCGCGACAGCTTGATTGCCGTCAAGGTCAACCCTGACATTGAGTAGGTCTGGGGAAAATTCCCCCACAATTTTCCGGTTGCCGGGTGTACGTCCTCCGACAACAGCCCGTAGCGGTTTCTCACTCGCAGCGCGTCGACAAACATATCACGGGCCTCGTCACGCCGGCCAATTTCCCACAATGCATCGATCAGCCAAAACCGGCAAATCAAAAAAGCCGACTCCGGAGTGCCAAAATCGTCGGCAGCGACATATCTCATAACGTGGTTGCCGCGCCGAAGTTCATTGCCGATTGCTTCGACGGTCGCCACGAACCGCGGATCGTCGGGCGTTACCAGTCCGAGCTCGGCCAGCAGCAGCCCGCTGGCATCGAGGTCGTCGCTCTCGAAAGCTGCCGAAAACGCTTTGCGCTTGGGATTCCATGCGCGCTTGAGCACTTCTTCACCAATCCGATTGGCGATCCCGCCCCAATAGGTCGCCCGTTCCGATAAGTTAAGATGGCTCGCAATCGCCTCAAGCCGCTGGCAACCGGCCCAGCACATCGCCGCCGAATGTGTGTGCACGCGCTTACGGCCCCGATATTCCCATATGCCGGAATCGGGTTCGAGCGCGAGCTTCGCCGCCTGTTCGCCGAGCGGCTCGATCGTGTGAAACAGCGCGGCATCACCCGGGTGAGGCAGCCTGCGATCGAAGAACATCGGCGTCGCCGCCATGATGATGCTGCCGTAGACGTCATGCTGGTTTTGATTGACCGCCGCGTTTCCAATGCGCACTGGTCCATCGCCGCCATATCCGGCAAGCGCCGGAGCCGTTCGCTCCTCGAGCACATCGGTATGCACAACCCCGTAGAGCGGCCGCACCTGTTCAGCGCGGCCCGCGGCGACGCTGAGGATATAAGATATGAAGTCTTCCATGGTTCGCGTCGCGCCGATGCGATTCAATGCGCTCACGACAAAGAAGGCGTCCCGCATCCAACAAAAACGATAATCCCAATTGCGTCCCGATCCTGGCACTTCGGGAATCGAGGTGGTCAGCGCCGCTACGATCGCGCCGGTTTCCTCGTAATTGCACAGTTTGAGCGTGATGCCCGCGCGGATAATCTCGTCCTGCCAGTCGATGGAGAAGGCAAGGCGCCGCACCCACTCGAGCCAATAGTCGCGGGTGCGTTCGCAGAAATTGCGGCACGTCGTTTCGAGCGCGCCCTCAAATGGCTCATCGGTGCCGAAAACCAGATGCACAGGCCGCGTCAGCACGAACGAAGCCTCGTTCTCGATGTAAGAGAGTGGCGCGTCGGTCGTTAGTCTGATCGGCACTTCGTCACGCCAATAACGGATGTGGTTACTGCCGGAAGACCGCGAGGTAACCGGTTCACCGTACCGATGGGTCGTACGGAAACGAATTGTGATGCGCGGCATGCCGCCAATCGGCTCAACGATCCGGATGAGTTGCGGCGGGCGAAAGGTGCGGCCGAAGATCTGGAAACGCGGCGCGAAGTCGGTAATACGCACGGCGCCGCCTTTGTCGTCGATCAGCTCGGTTACCACTAATGCAGTATTGCGCACGTAGTCAGAGCGGGTCTCGACCTGGCCGTCGAGCAGCACATCTGTGAATCCCTTGTCTTCGTTGCCAGAAAGCAGACGGCAGAACACAGGATCGCCGTCATAGCGTGGCATGCACCACCACACGATGCGCGAGGACGGATCAAGAAGCGCCGCCGTGCGGCCATTGCCGATGACCGCAAGATCGAGTCCGTAATCAGTCATGGGCGAACCTGCCCATTGGCTACAAGCGATTGCAGGGCGCTCCGCACCTGGGCTGGATTCTTGAAAACCCCGGTGAGGCCGGGGAAGTAGCGGCTGACGCTGAAGCCCTTGCCGCCAATTTCCGGCAATACCTCGAAGACTGATTCATCGGTGATATCGTCGCCGATGAAGACAGGCACACGGCCGCTGAACGGCGCGCGACCCATCAGCTTGCGAATGCTGTTGCCTTTGTTGATACCGGGACGTTTGACTTCGAACATTGCCTTGCCCAACAACAATTCGGTTGGCTCGCCAGAAAACGCTATACGGCTGGCGGCTACGTGGCGACGCAGACGCTCTGCTTGCCGCGGTGCCTTCCTGTAGTGCAGCGCGAGTGAATAGCTCTTGTCCTCAACAACGATGCCCGGTCCGATGCTTGCGGCATCAGCGAGGCGCTGGCGCAAATCCTGTGGCAACGGTTTTGCCAAATAGAACACCTGGCTGTCGCTCAATCGCATTTCGGCTCCGTGCCCACCGATCGTCGGCAACCGCAGCGGTGCGAACAACCGGTCGAGGTCGCTGATTGGTCGACCGCTTACCAATGCAACGGCGCCGCCTGTTAGATCGAACAGTCGCCTGAGCGACTCAATCAAT
>DASWAK010000570.1:0-2965 GCA_036391175.1 Pseudolabrys sp. | reverse complement strand
CGGCATCGAGCCGCACCACATAAAGTGGCGAGCCAGCGGCGATACCCAGACCGCGGCGCTGACCAACGGTGAAGTGAATAATGCCCGAATGCCCGCCGAGCACCTTACCGTCGAGATCGACGATGTCGCCGGCTTCCGCTGCACCTGGCTTCAGGCGCTCGATCATCTCAGCGTAGTGGCCGAACGGCACGAAGCAAATGTCCTGACTGTCATGCTTGTCGGCGACCGCCAGATCGAATCGGCGGGCAAGTTCACGCGTCTCCATCTTGGTTCGCTCGCCGAGCGGGAAGCGCAGAACGTTAAGCTGTTCACGAGTGGTGCCGAACAAGAAATAGCTCTGGTCGCGCTCTTCCTCGCGTGCGCGATAAAGCGCGCGCCCACCGCCGGACAACGGCCGTGAAGCGACATAGTGGCCGGTCGCGAGTATGTCGGCCCCGAGTTCCTGCGCAGTGACAAGCAGATCGTGGAACTTGATTGACATGTTACAATCGACGCAGGGCACCGGCGTCTCGCCGTGGATGTAACTCTCGGCAAAGCGGTCGATCACCGCCTCCTTGAAGCGGCTCTCGTAGTCAAGCACATAGTGTGGAATGCCAATCCGCTCCGCGACCGTGCGCGCATCGTAGATATCCTGGCCCGCACAGCAGGCACCTTTGCGATGGATCGCAGCGCCATGGTCGTAGAGTTGCAACGTCACTCCGACCACGTCGTAGCCTTCTGCCTTAAGCAAGGCAGCCGTCACCGACGAGTCAACGCCGCCGGACATGGCAACAACGACGCGGGTATTTTCAGGCCGGCGGTCGAGATCAAGGCTGTTGGGCATAGTCTTATTACTATAGGTGACGACCGAAGGTGCGCAATGCGAGGCCCCCGGCAGAATTTGCCATTTTACTATCAGGGCTACCGAGTGGACCGCCCTCCAGATCGCTTACAAGCTCCTGAAGAAGAATACAAATTTGACCAATCCGGGGCTTGCCTGACGATTGCAGATCGACTGGCGGAAATCCGGAGGTCCACCAGTGCCGCAAGTTACGTCTGATCCGAAAATCCAGGCCCGTGTGGACGATTGTCAACTCGGTCGATCTCACTCAGGGCCCGTCCGCAATTGTCGATCAACGGTCAAAAACTACACGCTCGACAAGGTCAAGCTTATCGTTCGGCCAACCAGGTAACAGAAGATGTGATGCTTCTAAGTCGACCGCGCGCACACATGCGGTGCGGCATCCAATCTCAACTTCGATGAAGAATAAGGGGAACTTTTCACTGGTGCATGACGCAGGCCCCAGTCGCCAGTCCTTTTATTAACGACTGTTAATGAGCCACCACAGGTAACGCCAGTGCAGCCCGCGCGTTTCCATCCGTAACCAAAAGATTAGCGGAAACCGGGTAAATATTGCGCGATGTATTTGCCATGCTTAGGCAAATTTTAAGTCGGGGCTTGTAGCGTTTCCGCAGTATCTGTCAGTTGAGTTTTGTTTGTGAGTATACCAATGACCGAAGCCCATCGCCCGAGGGTCAAATACGTAATCGGGCCTGATGGTAGTCCGCTGACCATTGCGGACCTGCCGCCGCCAACGACCAAGCGCTGGGTCATTCGCCGAAAGGCAGAGGTGGTCGCCGCGGTGCGTGGCGGGCTTTTGTCCCTTGAGGAAGCCTGCGCGCGTTACACCCTTACGGTCGAGGAATTCCTCTCCTGGCAGTACTCGATCGACCAGCACGGCCTCGCTGGCCTGCGCACGACACGCATTCAACAGTACCGCCAGTAAGTTCTTCCCCCGTCTGCTCGTGAACGCCGGCGCCAGCGCGCCAGTAATTTCATTCGCGTCGGCCCTGCCGCGACCGTGTATTTCTTTTGCACAATTGCAGGCGGAATTAACCGGACGCTAACCTTAAACTGGGCAAATCTTGCCGAGTGTGAGGTCATCCTGGGGAAAGATAAGCTCAGCGCGACCATGACGGAAATCATCAAGGCGGAGCACAACTGATGCGACCCTCGACCGGCGCGGAAATTGGTGTCGACGACATTCTGTCGCCAGATGGTGCGTGGCTCGGCCAAGCGCACCACACCGACATTCCCCATGCGGCTATGGCTGCCGAACAAGTCGCCTACAATCTGGTTGGCCGCACGGTGGCCGAAGTCGAGCGCGACCTGATCCTTGAGACGCTCAAGCACTGCCTTGGCAACCGCACCCATGCCGCAAACATTCTCGGCATCTCGATCCGTACGTTGCGCAACAAGCTCAATGTATATGCTGCCGACGGTTCACCAATTCCGCCGCCCCATGGGGGCCCGGAGCTCAGGGGGTCTGCTTAAATCTCATCACCTCCTCGAAGGATTGCCGACAGCATCGCTTGCTCGCGCTAGCCGGTAACGCTCTCCGAACACGTGCGCACGCTTATCGGGCCGCGGCATTTATCACGCTCGTTCGCGAACGTTTCGAGTAGGTTGACCGCGAAGGCGAGGTGCTGGTCCTGATGACCTCATAAAATATCCGGCCATCCATTCGCGGTATCGTCGAGCGCTTCGGGGACAGACGCCTGTTCTCTCGCAAGTGGAAATTCACACCCGCGCGCATCTCAAAACCGTCAGCAGCATCTAGACATCTGTGCCCTGGGCCGGTCCCCCGGCGAAGGCCGCGTGACCGAAACCGCGCTAGAGCGCCTGTAAAACTGCGAAAAATTGGCTGATATCACAGCGAATCAATGATCCGTGATGGGTCCTTGGGAACCGGGATGCCGTAACTACGTTGGTGACAGGAACTAGATGAACATTTTGTCGCGACCGGGCGACCAACGTGCAAGAGCCCCGGAGGACGTCATGAACTGGTCCATGTATACCGCAGACCGCACTACCCACCTCAAGATTGTGGTGGTCGGGCTTGTCGCCGCGCTGATGATCGCCGTCATCGGCATCTCGGCGCGCGAACTCAATCTCGGCACGGATATCATGACCGCGCAAACCCCG
>DASWAK010000569.1:0-1827 GCA_036391175.1 Pseudolabrys sp. | reverse complement strand
CGGCGGCGGTGCATGCTTATGGATGGCGGAATGCCGCGTTTGGGAACGGCGTCGCTTTTTTAATCATTGGCTTACCTTTGGCCCTGCTGGTGCGCCGCTCGCCCGAGAGCATAGGGCTGCTCCCGGACGGCGATACGGATCTTCGATCGCGCCACGGCGAAACTCGACACGAAACTCAGACGGCGGCCGTTGAGGAAGTGAATTTTACTCTCGCGGCGGCGCTACGCACGGCGCCTTTCTGGCTACTTACCGTTGCCACCGCAATCCGGGTCGTGACGCTGAGCGCGATCACTGTGCATTACGTGCCGATCATGGTCTGGAAAGGACTGACAGCCCAGCGGGCGGCGGTTTTCTTAGCGGCGCAAGCCTTTTTGAGTCTTCCGTCTAGCGTGTTGTTCGGCTGGATCGCCGACCGCGTCAACAAACCGAAATTGATGGCGTTCTGTATGCTGTTGGCGACGGTCTCCGCCATCGTGCTCCTTTACGCGCAGAACGAATGGGAAATGCTGTTGTTCCTGCCGCTGTTTGGCATGGTGGAGTATACGTTTCCCGTTAACTGGTCCACGGTGGGAGAGTTTTTTGGCCGCAAGCATTTCGCCAAGATCCGCGGCGCCATGACCTTTATCCATACTTGGGGCAGCGTTATCGGTCCGGTCACCGCCGGCGCGATCTATGACGGCACGCACAGCTATACGGTGCTGCTCTGGCTATCGGCTGGATTACTCCTGTTAGCAAGTTTTCTTTATCTCATGGTGGTGAAGCCGGCGCCAAGAGCGCAGCAGCCGACGCCTTGATCATTTGTAAAGAGCGTCGATGAAGCCGCTCTTGTCGAGCTTTTCGATGATGCTCGCATCGATGACATCGTCGGGCTTTATGGCGGCTGCCTTGGGCAGCGACTTGACGACCTCCGCAATGATATTGCCGATCCCTTCGCGATTGGGGTAAGGCTTCTTGAGCACATAATACTTGATCAGATCGTCGTAAACCGCCGCCGCGTCCTGCGCAGATTTCAAAGCAAGCTGGGCATTGAGGATCTCCACCATGCGTGAACGGTGAGCAGGATTGAGCACGTAAGCATTGCCTTGGAGCAGCGCCCGGACCACTCGCTCGAGTGTATCGCGCTTCGTTTGCATGTTCTTAGCGGTCGTGATCACCGAGGCGGTTTCCCAGGAAATGTTCAGCGTGCGCAGGTCTGCCAGCATGTTGAGCCCGAGTTGATCCAATTTGGTGCGGTACTCGGGCGAAAGCACAGTGGCGGCGATGGCGCCAGAGGTCACGCCGGCAATTCGTTCGGGCTCTTGACCGGCGGCAACAACGGTAATCTGATCCTTATCGGCGTCCAGGCCAAAACGTTTGAGGCCGACCAGCAGGGCGAGACGCGAAGCCGAGAGTCCCAGCCCCGAGGAACCGACTCTTTTACCTTTTAGCTCGGCAATCGTTTTCACAGCGGGAGCGCTCACGAGCAGAAAAGGCATGGTTGGCGTCCCGGCGAAGATGTCAACCACTGGAACCCCGCCCGCGGTGGCGACAATGCAGGTAATCGGATCGTCAAAGGAGACATCGACGCCGCCGCTGACCATCATCTGGGCACCCTGCGTGCCGCCGCTTATGTTGACGGTCTTCACGTCGAGCCCTTGTTTCTTGAAAAAACCCTCCTCCTCCGCGATCCAGAGCGAAGCCAGACGCGCGTTACGAAACGTGACGCCGAAATTGACCGGCGTCGTCTGGGTGCGGGCGAACGTGACAGATAGCGCCATAAACGAAGCCGCGGTAGCGAGAAACACCATCCATTGCGTTTTCGAAAGGTTCATGATTTCTCCCGCGTTC
>DASWAK010000568.1:0-9735 GCA_036391175.1 Pseudolabrys sp. | reverse complement strand
GTCACCGGCGGGCACTTTGCCCGCCGGTGATGCTTAAAGCTCAGTTGCGCCGCGCACGGTTTGGACTTTCGAAACAAATTGAAAAAGACAGGCCCCATGGATACCTACATTCGGGCTGTGAACTTTTTGTCGCGTGTTGCGGGCGTGGCTGCAGCCTTACTCATTGCGCTCGCTGTGCTTGTGATTTGCGACATCGTGGTCGAGCGCTACATACTGAACTTGACGACGATCTGGCAGATTGACGTAGTGACATACAGTATCGTCGGGGCAACCTTTGTTGGCAGCGCCTACGTCTTGATGACGCGAGGGCATGTCAACGTCGATATCCTGCCGCTGCATTCTGGGCCGCGTTTTCGGTATTGGCTTGCCCTGTCGACTAGCCTGCTGGCGCTAGCCTTTTGCGTCGTAATTTTCATTCTCTGTACAGCTTATTGGTATGAAGCCTATTCGGAGCGCTGGCTCTCCAACACGGTGTGGCGTGCGCGGCTCTGGATCCCCTACCTTTCTATGCCCGTCGGGCTCGGTCTCCTCATTCTGCAATATTTGGCAGACGTGTTCTGCCTGGTGACAGGGCGAGCGCCGCCTTTCGGCATTCAGGATAAGCAGGCTGCTGAGGACGTGGCGCGGGCTCAGGCGCGTGAAGCGCTCGGGGGCGCCCCGTGAGCCCAACCACGCAGGGGACACTTGTCCTTGTCGTTACGTTGCTGATGCTGGTATCTGGCATCCCGGTCGCGTTTGGCCTCGGCGCAATCGCCATTGCGTTCCTGGTATTGTTTCAGGGCTTCGATGCCCTGCATGTCGTTGCGGAGACCTTCTGGTCGGGCCTTGACGAATTCACACTCGTTGCGATCCCGATGTTTGTGATGATGGGCGCGGCGATTGGCTCATCGCCAGCTGGCAAGGACCTCTATGAGGCGTTGGATCGCTGGCTCTACCGGTTGCCCGGAGGCCTTGTCATTTCCAATCTCGGTGCCTGCGCGATCTTCGCCGCACTCACCGGGTCGTCGCCGGCCTGCTGCGCCGCCATTGGAAAAATGGGTATTCCGGAGATGCGTCGGCGCGGCTATCCGGACGACGTTGCTACTGGCTCAATCTGCGCCGGAGGCACACTTGGTATCCTGATTCCGCCGTCGATCACTTTCATTCTCTATGGCATTGCCACGGAGACCTCGATCGGTCGTCTATTCATCGCTGGCGTGCTGCCAGGGCTGATGTTGACCGGCCTGTTCATGCTGTGGACGGTCTTTATTATTTGGAAGCGTGGCTTCCGCTCACATGCCATCGACTTCCGCTATTCGTGGAAGGAAAAATTTCAATCGATCCCGAAGATCGCGCCATTCATCTTTATTATTGTGGGCGTGATGTATGCGCTCTATGGCGGCGTGGCGACGCCCTCGGAAGCAGCCGGTGTAGGGGCTGCGCTGTGTCTATTTCTGGCGATCCTGATTTATCGGCTTTGGAAGGTCGAACAGATTTGGCTGATTCTGCGTGACACCATGCGCGAGTCGGTGATGATCCTGACGATCATCGCAACCGCCGTGTTGTTCGGTTACATGCTTACGTCCCTTTACCTGACCCAGACCTTGGCGCAGGCGATCGCTGATCTGCATGCCAACAAATGGGCGCTGATGTTCCTCATCAACATCTTCCTGCTGGTGTGCGGGTTCTTTATCCCGCCGGCGGCGATCATTCTGATGACCAGCCCCATCCTCCTGCCGATCATTACGGCAGCGGGCTTCGACCCTGTATGGTTCGGCGTGATCCTGACCATCAATATGGAGATCGGCCTGATCCATCCGCCGGTCGGCCTCAATATCTACATCGTTAACGCCATTGCGCCGGACGTGCCGCTCGCTCAGGTAATGTGGGGAACATTGCCCTACGTCCTCTGCATGATGCTGGCTATCGTCATCTTGTGCTTCTTTCCTGAAATTGCCACATGGTTGCCTGATCATCTGATGGGTATTGCCATAGGGCCTAAATGAACACCTCGTTTTTCGGGGAACTCTTGCAGGCTATATCCGAGCGCGGACGCGCGCTGCTCGACCGTGGCCGCGACCGGCGTGGCGATGCCTCGGCCCGTTCCGAAAACCTGGTGGAGTTGTGCGAGGATCTCTTGTCCGGCCGCGGCGAGGCCTCCGGCGTCGCGCTGGCGCGCGAGATCCTCGGCCGCTATGCGGAGCTTACCACCGGGCCGCGCATCGCCTTTTTCGAGGCGCTGGCGCAACGCTTCGGCGCCGACCCGGACCGCATGCAACAAGCAATCGCCGCCTGGCAGCAAAAGCCGTCCGACGATACCGCAGCGCAAGTTCATGCTGCGTCGGAACCACGCCGGCAGGAATTGTTCCGCCGGCTTAATCTGGCGCCCGGCGGCACAGCGCTGCTCGTGCGCATGCGCGAGCAATTGATGGATGTGCTCGAGCACCGCGACGATCTTGGGCCAGTCGATGACGATTTCGTCCACCTGTTCACATCATGGTTCAACCGCGGCTTCCTAGTGCTGCGCCGCATCGACTGGTCGACACCGGCAATCGTGCTGGAGAAGATCATCCGCTACGAAGCGGTGCACGAGATTCATGACTGGGAAGATCTGCGCCGGCGCATCGACCCGCGCGACCGGCGCTGCTATGCCTTCTTCCATCCGGCACTGGTGGACGAGCCGTTGATTTTCGTCGAAGTCGCTCTTACGCGCGACGTCCCGGCCGCGATCGCGCCGGTTCTCGCCACCGGGCGCGAGGTGGTGGAGACCGAAAACGCCCGCACCGCCGCGTTCTATTCGATCTCCAATTGCCAGCGCGGGCTGGCCGGCGTGTCGTTCGGCAACTTCCTGATTAAGCAGGTGGTTGAGGAGATCAGCCGTGAAATGCCGAAGCTGGCAACCTTCGTCACGCTGTCGCCGGTGCCCAATTTCGCGGCCTGGCTCAGCCAAGAACGCGTCGAGCCAAATTCGGTGGTCCTGGCGGAAACCGACAAGACCGTGCTGGCCGCACTTGATGAGCCGGGCTGGTGGCGTGACGCGGAGACGGTGGAACGCCTGCAAGACCCGCTGATGCGCGCGGCGTCCTGGTATTTCCTGCGCGCGCGCACGCCGCGCGGGCTGCCGGTCGACGCGGTGGCGCGTTTCCATCTTGGCAACGGCGCGCGGCTCGAGCGTATCAACTGGCTCGCTGACACATCGGATCGCGCAATGGCACAAGCGTACGGGCTAATGGTGAATTATCTCTACGATCTCGATGAGATCGAAAGGAACCACGAGGCGTATGCGGAAGGACGCACTGTAGTCGCCTCCGGTGCCGTGCAGCGCCTCTTGCGCCCGCCACTTGAACTGGTCCCGATCGCGAGCTAGTTGTCGTCCAGGGCGCAGGGCTGCGCCGCGTCTGGAACACGTTCGGGAGACGCTACGATTTGCCGTAAACCGGCACGATCGCGCCGCGGGTGACGCGGTTGTCGGGCGAGGCCAGGAACACGATGGTCGCCGCCACCTCCTCGACTTTCGGCCAAGTGTTAAAATTCCCCTTCGGCATGGCGTTGCGGTTGGCGGGCGTGTCCATGATCGAGGGTGCCACCGCATTCACCAGAATGCCGTCCTTCGCGACTTCCTCAGCAAGCGTCACGGTAAGTGCGGCTACACCGGCCTTGGCGACCGTGTAGGCGGTCATTCCAGCGCCCGAGCGCCACTCCAGTGCTGGCCGCGCCGCTACATTGACAATGCGCCCGCCGCCTGCTGCCAGCATAGCGTTGACTGCGGCGCGGCAGCACAGGAAGCAGGAGGTGAGGTTGCTGTCGATCTGTGCCATCAGCGCAGCTTTGCCGGTTTCTGCGAGCTTGCCTGCGGCAAACCCACCGGCGATGTGGATCGAGGCGTAGGGATTACGACCCGCATAGACTTTGGCAACCTGCGTTTCGTCGGCGAGATCGGAGACCGCGATCAGCGTTACGTTCGGATCGCCGCGATGGGGAAAACGCTGTGCCTCGGCGTCATGTACGTAGGGTACGATGCAGGACGCGCCGCCCGCGAGCAAGGCGCCGACCACCGCGCTGCCGAGCGCGCCGGTGCCGCCCGTCACCACCACCTGATTGCCAGAAAAATCCATGGTCATCCTCGCCCGCGTTTCACTCGCGTCGGCAGCACCTGAAATTCGATCCAGTTGGCCACCTCGCTGACACGCAGCTTCTTGTCGAGCACGTTTTTGCTCACGCCGTGGCGCCAAGCGAGCCGCTTGCAGCCGGGGTCGCGGTCAAGCATATCGAGGTCATGTGCGAAGGTCTTGATATCAGCCGCGTCGGCAAAGAAGCCTTCCTCGATTAGCCGCGTACCAATGCGCCGCACGATCGCCGCGACCTCGCGCAGGGGATATTCCGGGTGATACTGTACGGCCCAGGCGATCGATCCGTTGGTGCGAATTTCGGCGCTTTGCACGTCCGATACTGCATTGGTGGCAAGGACCGTGGTGCCCGGTGCGAGTGCTTCGACCTCGTCGAGATGTACTGTTGGGGCATTGAAGACGTCGAGCTTGCCGGCATACATGGGATGTTTGCGGCCCGCCTCGGTGAGGCGGATGCCGCGGCCGAAGCCAATTTCACGGCCCTTCGGATTCTTGCGAATGCTGCCGCCGGCTGCCGCAGTGATGACCTGCAGGCCCCAGCAGGAACCGAATATCGGCGTTCCGGTTTTAAGCGCGTCCCGCACTAATTCGACCTGCCGAGTCACCTCCGGGACGGCATTGTAAACATGCAATCCCGAGCCGGTGATGGCGATGCCGTCATAGCCTTCGAGTGAAAAACCTTCTGGCAACAGCGCCGCAGGATCACCGGGATAGCAGATATCCACCACTGCTCCTGGGAGAAGTTCGCGCAACAGGTCTGAATAACCCTTGCTCGCCACTGTGCCGCCGACTTCGACGTGTTCGGCCATGGTCTGGGGGGAATTGCCTTCGATGACGAGCAGGCGGGGCGAGGGCATCGGCGGTTCGGGTTCCCTGGCAGGCGTTCGAGTCTCGAAAATTCGAGCGTCAATTGGCTCGATATGGCCGTGCCCGTGTGATTTTGCAATCGTGGTAGATGTTGTGGCCCAAACTCGGGGTTAACACACTCCTATCCTTGAGTGCGTCGCGCAAGCCACCCATTCTGCGGGATAAAGCGAATCATTAGGCAATGGCCGACTTTGACCTCGCCATTATCGGTGGCGGCATAAACGGAACGGGACTTGCCCGCGACGCCGCCGGTCGTGGCATAAGCGTGCTGCTCGTTGAGATGAATGATCTCGGCTCGGGCACCTCGTCAGCTTCGAGCAAACTGATCCATGGGGGTCTGCGCTATCTCGAGCACGGTGCCTTTCGTCTGGTCCGTGAGGCGCTGAACGAGCGCGAAGTACTGTTGCGGATGGCCCCGCATGTAGTTTGGCCAATGCGGTTCTTATTGCCGCCGCTGCAGGGGCTGCGCTCGCCGCTCATTTTGCGGTTCGGGCTCTTTCTTTACGACTTGTTGGGTGCGCGCAGGCTGTTGCCGGCCTCTCGCGGCGTCGATCTCACCCATCACGCGGTTGGGCAGCCCCTCAAACGCACTTTCCGCTACGGCATCTAATATTCCGATTGCGCGGTCGATGATTCCCGGCTGGTCGTACTCAATGCACTTGATGCCGCCGAGCGCGGCGCCGTCATCCGGACTCGCACCCGCTGTACGCGAGTGGAACGGCGAGACGAGTGGGAGCTGGTTCTCAATGCCCGCGGGCGACGCGATGTGAAGACTGCGCGCGTTCTGGTCAATGCTGCCGGCCCCTGGATCGGCGCGGTGGCCGATACCGTGATCCGGCAGCCGCTGTCTCGTGCAGTGCGGCTGATTAAAGGCAGCCATATCGTTGTTCGTCGGCGCTTTGAGCACGACTACAGCTATTTACTGCAAGCCCCGGACCGACGTGTTGTGTTCGTTTTGCCTTTTGCGCAAGATTTTACCCTAATCGGAACCACTGACGAAAATTTTATTGGCGATCTTAGCTCGCTCGCGCCCGACCTGGCCGAAATCGACTATTTGTGCGAAGTGGTAAATCAATATTTCCGCGACAATGTTACACCGGATGAGTTGGTGTGGTCGTTTTCCGGCGTGCGCGCGCTTTATGATGATGGGGCCAACAGGCCGGAGGACGTGACGCGCGACTACGAGCTTGTCCTCGACCAGCGTGAAGGCGCGGCGCCGTTGCTTACAATCTATGGCGGCAAGATCACCACTCACCGCAAACTGGCGGAAACGGCCATGAAACGGATTGGCCATTTTTTTGAGGCACTTCCGCCTTGGACGGCGAGCTCCAGACTTCCCGGCGGTGAGTTTCCTCCCGATGGTTTCGACGCACAGGTTGCCGAGGTCATGGAACGATGGCCGTTTCTGTCGGAACCGCATGCGCGGCGGTTGGTGCGGGCTTATGGCCGCCGTGCTGAGCGATTTCTCAAAGACGCGCAAAAAATGGACGACTTAGGCCTGCGCTTTGCCGGGGATCTCACTGCCGCGGAGGTGCGCTATCTGATGGAAAACGAATGGGCGCAGACTGCGGAAGACGTGCTCTGGCGGCGCAGCAAGCTTGGCCTGAAGGCAACACCAGAAGACCGTACGGTCCTTGACCATTTCATGGCATCGTTCGGCGGAAAGGCGGCTCCGACCGCGAGCTAACAGTGCCTTAAGATCGACCGATGCCGGCAGCTCTCATTGCAATCGACCAGGGAACGACCTCGACGCGAACAATCGCGTTCGATACGGCTCTCCGACCGCTCGCTACCGCGCAGGAGGAGTTGCGGCAGATCTATCCGGCGCCGGGCGAAGTCGAGCATGACCCAGAGGAAATATGGGCAGCGGTGGTCGCAACAGTACGGACCGTAATGGCGCGGGCACGGATCGCGGCGAATGACGTCGCCGGCATCGGTATTACCAACCAACGCGAGACCACGGTGATCTGGGATCGCAGAACCGGCAAGCCGATCCACAACGCAATCGTATGGCAAGATCGGCGCACGGCGGAGTATTGCGGGTCGCTGCGGCGAATGGGTCATGAGGGCGAAATTGCCAGCAAGACCGGATTGCTGCTCGACCCGTATTTTTCGGCCAGCAAGATCGCCTGGTTACTCGATCACGTGGAAGGAGCTCGCGCGGCAGCCGAGGACGGCAAGCTCGCCTTCGGTACTATCGATAGCTTTCTGCTTTGGCGCCTCAGCGGCGGCAAAATGCATCTGACTGATGCCACCAATGCTGCACGCACGCTTTTGTGCGATATCGGAAAGGGAAAATGGGACGCCGAGCTTTGCCGCCTGTTCGGCGTGCCGCAGCGTTTTCTTCCGGATGTACGCGACTGCTCAGGGATGTTCGGAGAGACTACCCCCGACTTGTTCGGTGGCCCGATCCGAATTCTGGGTATTGCCGGCGATCAGCAGGCAGCCACAGTCGGGCAGGGCTGCTTTACGCCTGGCATGATGAAATCGACCTACGGCACCGGCTGCTTCGCTCTGCTTAACACAGGCGTCGAGCGTATCGCGTCGCGCAACCGCCTGCTCACGACCATTGCCTATCAACTCGACGGACAGCGCACGTATGCCCTGGAAGGTGCGATCTTCATCGCCGGCGCGGCCGTGCAATGGCTGCGTGATGGATTGAAGCTCATCACCAAGGCATCGGATGTAAGTGCGTTGGCGCAGCGCGCCGATCCGGCCGAACAGGTTTATCTGGTGCCGGCTTTCGTTGGCCTGGGCGCGCCTTATTGGGATGCGCAGGCGCGCGGCGCGATCTTCGGCTTGACCCGCAATTGCGGCGTGCCCGAGCTTGCCCGTGCGGCGCTTGAGGCGGTGGCCTACCAGACTCGCGACTTGCTCGAAGCCATGCACGCCGACTGGCCGGCATCGAAAAGCTCCACGACGGTACTGCGTGTCGATGGTGGGATGACTGCCAGCAACTTCACTATGCAGTTTCTTGCCGATATGCTCGCGAGCCCGGTCGATCGCCCCGTGGTGATGGAAACCACGGCATTGGGCGCCGCTTATCTCGCTGGGCGTGCGGCTGGAGTCTGCCCGGACCTTGATGGATTTGCGGGGCAATGGCGCCTCGACCACCGCTTCGAACCATGCATGGAGGCAAGCGCGCGAGAGCGCAAATATTCCGGCTGGAGGCAGGCGGTGCAGCGCACACTGACGTCGCCGTCGAGCTAGCTCTGTGTTGGACTCGTTTGAAAAAATGCCGGGTTGAGCGTGCCGGAGCGGGCGGTTAGCGTGCTCGCCGCGAAATGGGGAATCGATGGCAGTCGGCGGCGAAGCGGCAGAGAGCCGGGCAACGGGCGAAAAGCCGCCACTGGTGCGCTTCGAGGCGGTCAGCAAACGCTTTGACAGGGTCACTGCAGTGGAAGCGCTTACGCTCGACATAGCGCAAGGCGAATTTTTCGCACTACTCGGCCCCTCCGGCTGCGGCAAGACTACGCTATTGCGCATGCTCGCGGGGTTCGAGGTACCAACCGAAGGCCGCATCTTGCTCGATGGCGAAGATATTGTCGCCGTGCAGCCGCACCGGCGTCCGGTAAACATGATGTTCCAAAATTACGCGTTGTTCCCGCATCTTACGGTGGAGGGCAATATTGCCTTCGGTCTGCGGCAGGAAAATGCAACGCGGGCTGACATCGCCGAGCGCGTTGCCGAGATGCTGGCGCTTGTACGTCTGCAAGGCCTTGGTGGGCGACGGATCGGCCAACTTTCCGGCGGCCAGCGCCAACGGGTGGCTCTGGCACGCTCGCTGGTCAAAAGCCCGCGCGTCCTGTTGCTTGATGAACCGTTGGCTGCGCTTGACAAAAAGCTGCGCGCCGAGACCCAGTTCGAGTTAATGGAATTGCAGCGCAAACTTGGCACTACGTTCGTGATCGTCACGCACGATCAGGAAGAGGCGATGATCGTCGCAGACCGAATCGCAGTTATGGATCACGGCCGGTTGATGCAAGTGGCGAAGCCGGCGGAAATCTACGAACGTCCCAATTCGTGCTGGGTTGCCGACTTTATCGGCGAGGTGACCTTGGTTGAGGGGCGCATTTCTGCCGATGGCGCCATCGACAGTGCGCTCGGCCAACTGCGCGTCGCTGGTATCGGCATGGCCAAGTCCGGAGATAAGGCCTGGCTGGCGTTGCGACCGGAAAAGATCGGTATGAGTAGCCAAAGGCCAGCAGGTGAACTCAACGCCTTGGCCGGAACCGTGTTCGAGATCGGTTATCGCGGCGACATATCGATCTACAAAGTGCGGCTTGCCGATCGGACGCTCATGAAGGTGGCCCTCGCCAATGTCAGCGTGCCCGGCAGGGGTTCATTCGGAGCAGGTGATCTTGTCTGGCTATCGTGGCCGCCAGATGCCGGCGTGGTTTTGACCGGATAGCCAATGTACGTACAAGCCGGCAAACGAGACTGGGGTGCGCGGGTCATCATCTTGGCGCCCTATCTGTGGCTCGCCGCCTTCTTTTTTGCGCCCTTTGTGATCGTGTGCAAGATCAGCCTTTCACAGATCGCCTTGGCACAACCGCCCTATTTACCGGTATTCGATTTGACGGCCGGTTGGTCAGGGCTGAGGGATTTCGCCGCACAACTTTCCTCCGATTCCTTCCGGCTGCTAGCCTCAGACGCGCTTTATTTTTTTTTCTTATCTCAAGAGTCTGCAGGTCGCCGGAATCTCCACAGCTATTCTGCTGGTGATCGGCTATCCAATCGCTTACGGCATGGCGCGCGTGTC
>DASWAK010000567.1:0-2268 GCA_036391175.1 Pseudolabrys sp. | reverse complement strand
GCTCTCTCATGCGCGTATCGACGATCCGATGGTAGTCCACCTCAAATCTCGAATTTTATACATCAAGGAAGAAATTGATCGTCTCCGTCACGAAACTTTTGTTTCGTACCACTGAGTGTTTGATGCTCGGCCTTCAGGGGGCGGCTGCCCTGCTGCGGTCGCGTTTAGAAAAGCAGAAAATTTGAACGGAACGAACCGCTATTTCTCTTCCGACTCTGGGCGGCCACTCCGATCGCCGCCAAGTTGCTGCGTCGTGTCAGGTCTGCGCGTATGCGTCTCCTCAAACTCCGTCACGACCACAACGCCCGGAACCGGCTCCTCGATCACATCTACGATCGTCGTTTCGGTCTGCAAAGTACTTGGTTGAGTAGGTGTCATCGTTGGTCTCGAAGCCGACTTCTTCGCAACTGACCGCTTCGGCTTAGCCTTGGTTACCTTCCGTTGCGGCTTCGCCTTGACCAGGCGCTTCGCGGCTTGCCTCTTTGCGGTTTTCGCTCTCTTTGGTAACTTTCTGCGAGCCTTTACCTTGCGTGTTGTTGTGCGCTTGGTCCGTTTGGCCATCACCCTGTCCCTTCCGAAAACGTCATCTGGAAATCACTCTGTACTATGGTCCAAATTCCCTGTTCTTTCGCAAAAATTCCCAAGCGCGTCTACGGTCAAATCTTGGTTCCGATATCGGTGCAAATAAGACCCGATATGAACTAATGGATCAGGCCAGACCGTGTCTCAAAAAAGTGAATAAGTTTCCGCAAACTCGACAAGAGCCAATTCGCCATCGCCGAACCCAAGCGGCTGCGCGACAAGGCGCACCTGAAGTTTGTGGCCACTCAGCCGTGTCTGGTCTGCGGGCGCCAGACCTGTGATCCGCATCATCTGCGTTTTGCGCAGCCACGGGCCATCGGTCTTAAGGTCAGGGAGCTTCATCAAGTGGAGAATGAAGAGGCTTGGTGGAAAAACTATAATGCCTTGGAGATTGCCAGACACCTTTGGCAGAAAAACCACCCAATGTTGAGCGCCGGGCAATGACTTCATTGATAAGGACGAGGGAAGGTCCGAACATATCAAACGGCTACCGGCGTTGTTTGCGTACAGCTGAGCGAAGGTGAGCTGTTCCTTGGGGTTTTTCTCGGCCTCACCGCCCGTCGGGGGTGCGCACGCCGGCCCAGGTATCGCGCACCTGCTGGTAGTGCACGTTGGAGTCGTAGGTCGGCACATGCAGGGCGAGCACCTGCGGTGACAGCCGGCCGACCGCCGACAGCAGCGTATAGGACGCCACCACCCGGTCGCGCTGGGCGGTGACCAGCGATACCCGCGCATTCACTAGTTCCTGCTGTGCGTTGAGGACGTCGAGCGTGGTGCGCTGGCCGACGCGCGCTTCCTCGCGCACGCCATTGAGCGCAATCTCGGAGGCCTGCACGTTCGCCTGCGTGGCCTCGATATTGGCCTTGGCCGCCTCAAGCTGGCCCCAGGATTGCACCACCGTCTGTCGGACCTGGTCGCGCGCGGTATCAAGATCGAGCCGCCGTTGCCCGAGCGTCTCCTTGGCCTGCCGGATCAGCGAATATTCCGCCCCACCCTGATAGATCGGCACGCTGAGTTGGCCGATCACCGCCGCGTTGAAGCTCTTGAGTTGGAGCAGGCCGATCTCATTGCTCTGTAGCACGTTGCCTTGCACCGATAGCGTCGGGTAAAGCGCGCCTTCCGCCACCTTCACCTGCAACAGTGCCGCATCGACATTGTACTGCGCGCTGGTCACCGCCGGATGGGTCGCGGTCGCAACCCCGACCGACTGCGGCAAATCGCGCGGCGAGAACCGGTCAACCGGCGAGCCCGGGGAGAGCTTGCCCGGTTCCACCCCGATCACCTGCCGGTAGGTCGCAACCGAGGCCTTGTAGTTTGCTTCCGCGCTCAGCACCTGTGAGCGTCCAGCCGCCAGCCGCGATTCTGATTGCGCAACGTCGGTGCGCGTCACCTCGCCGACATTGAAGCGGTCGCGGGTCTGCCGCAGCTGTTCCTGCAACACCTCGACGTTACGCCGTTGCAGGTCGAGGATCGCGCTGTCGCGCAGCAGGTTCATGTAGGCCGTCACCGCGCTCAAGAGCACCGTCTGCTCGGTCACCCGCAAGGTCTCGCGCGCGGCCTGCACCTGGCTCTCCGCCTGGCGGGTTTTGTTGGCGGTCTGGAAGCCGTTGTAGAGCGTCTGCGTTGCCGTGAGGCCGCCGCTGTACGGCGTCATGGTGCCCGACAGCTGCCTATAGTTATTGCCGA
>DASWAK010000566.1:0-4883 GCA_036391175.1 Pseudolabrys sp. | reverse complement strand
CACAAATAAAGTGGCATTTTGCGGTCGGCCGCGAATTTAGAGCCATTTATGCCAGTAATGCTTGCGTCCGCAACTCGTTTCCGGCCGATTTTTACCCGTCACTAACCATACCCGGCAAAGTCTGCCTAGCGGCGCTGCTGCGGTGGGGACGCTTTTGGCGGAGCCGGCAATGGCCATTACTGGACATTCCGATTTTGTCCCCTGCGCACGTGCCTCGATTGGGCGCACAGGCGCAACAGCGGGTCACGACCGGAAAAAAATGTCGATGCGCGTGCTGAAAGAAGAATCAAACAAACGGAAGACGATCCGGCCATCAAGGCAAGATGGAACAGGGGCGGCAAATCCGCAGGCGCCGGCGCATGATCGCAGCGGTCCCCAAAGCCACTGCGTCAACAAAGGAGTAAATATCACAGGCTTCGCCCCGGGTGGCACTTGCGCCAATAGGGCGCCTTAAGGCACTCAGAGACTATGGCAAGTCATGATCCGCCAGTGCGGACACAGGCGAGAGATCGTGCCGAAGGGCACGAACGCAAGGCTTTCGACAAGAGCCAAAACGCTCCGCGCGGCGGTTCAATCATTTTGGTGTTGGTGATCGCCGCGGTCTTGATTGCGGCCGCTGGCGGCTTGATCTATGTCGGCCGCGATTACGTGGAAGCTTACGTTCTGACCCTGTTGGCGGTGCTCGGAACCGTCGGCGTATTCGCATTATTTGCCGCGGCCTCCGGCATCATGAGATTTGCCGGCGGGGATCAAGGCAATCCATTGCTGAAAGCCGTGGTCGATGGGGCGTTCGACGGCATCCTCGTGACGGACCACGCGGGCCGTGTGTTTTATGCGAATGCTGCCTATCTCGATCTGATCGGCGTAACCGGCATCCATGATGTAAGGCCAGTCGAACGGGTGTTTAGCGGCGACCCTGACGTTTCCGAATCAATTTATCGTTTGCTCAAGGCCGCGCGGGAAGGCCGCCGGTTGCAGGAGGAGGTGCGGATAACGGGAACGGCCGGCGAAGGTGGCCGCTGGTTGCGCATGCGCGTACGACCGCTTGGCGAGAACCGGCGCGACGCACGGATGACAGTGTGGTCGGTCGCGGATGTCACGCGTGATCGCGAGCGCCAGGAAAACGTGTTCCAGGAATTGCAGCACGCCATCGATTATCTCGACCACGCGCCGGCCGGCTTCTTTTCGGTCGATGCTGCCGGCGACATCATCTACCTCAACGCGACGCTCGCGGCCTGGCTCGATCACGACCTTGCTCAGGTCGGCGCGGGCTCCTTGAAGCTCGGCGACATCATCGCGGGTGAGGGGGCGGCGCTGCTCACGACGCTGAACGCAGCGCCGGGCGAGGTGACGACCGAGGTGCTCGACCTCGATCTCAAGACCCGCGGGGGCAAGCCCGTGCCCGTGCGGCTGTTCCATAAAGTTGCGTTCGGCGCCGATGGTACACCGGGCGCTTCGCGCACACTCGCGCTCAATCGGGCCAGGGGTGATGGGAACGATCCTCAACGCGCCGCCGAAGTGCGGTTTATGCGGTTCTTCCAGAACACGCCAATGGCGATCGCCACCGTGGACAGGACTGGTCGCATTGGGCGCAGCAATGCGCGCTTCGCCACGATGTTCGAGAGCCTGCTCAAAAGCGATAACCGCTCTATCCTGTCGGTTGTGACAGAGCGGGACCGGCCCGCGCTTGAAGCCGCAATTCGCAAGGCGGCGGAAGGTCAAAGCGACATTGCGCCCGTCGAGGCTGCGTTGACTGGTAGCGCCGAGCGTTGGGCCAATTTCTTCGTGTTGGCAGTCGAGGAGGAGGATCGGGATGGCGAGGCTGCGATCGTCTATGCGCTGGAAACGACGGCGCAACGGACACTCGAAAACCGCATCCAACAACAGCAGAAGATGGACTCGGTCGGTCAGCTCGCCGGCGGTATCGCGCACGATTTCAACAATGTGCTCTCCGCCATCATGATGGCGACGGACTTTCTTCTTAACGCACACAAGCCGACTGATCCGTCCTTCAGGGACATCATGCAGATCAAGCAGAATGCCAACCGTGCGGCGGCGCTCGTGCGGCAATTGCTGGCATTCTCCCGCAAACAAACGCTGCGGCCGCAGGTCCTTGATCTCGGTGAAACCCTGAGTGATCTGGGAATGCTGCTCAAACGGCTCATCGGTGAAAACGTGACGCTGGAAATCGTCCACGGGCGGGATTTATGGCCCGTGAAGGTTGATATTTCGCAGTTCGAGCAGGTGATTGTGAATCTGGCGGTCAATGCCCGCGACGCCATGCCGGACGGCGGCAAGCTTACGCTGCGCACGGCCAACGTTCCGGCAGAGGAATGCGCAAAATTTGACTACAAAGGCATGCCCAAAGCCAACTATGTGCTGGTGGAAGTGAGCGACACCGGCACCGGCATTCCGTCAGACATTATAGACAAGGTCTTCGAGCCGTTTTTCACCACCAAAGATGTCGGCAAGGGGACGGGCCTTGGCCTTTCCACTGTGTATGGCATTGTCAAACAGACCGGCGGTTTTATCTACGCCGACTCGGAGCCAGGCCGGACTTCGTTCCGTATTTTCCTGCCGCGCCATATCCCTGGTGTCGACGAGGCGCCTGTACAAATTTCGGCGGCGGAAGCGCCCGCAATCGCGGGTGCTATGGCGGCCGCGGAGACGATGGCGCGTGCCGCCACTGCCGATCTTACCGGGCAGGGTACGATCCTGCTGGTCGAAGATGAGGAAGGCTTGCGCGCGCTAAACGCACGAGGGCTCGCTTCGCGCGGATACACCGTGCTGGAAGCCAGCAACGGCATCGAGGCGATCGAGGCATTCGATAAACATGGCCACGTCGATCTCGTGGTATCGGACGTCGTGATGCCGGAAATGGATGGACCGACGCTGCTCAAAGAGCTGCGCCAGCGCGATCCGAATGTGAAAATCGTTTTCGTGTCCGGCTATGCAGAAGAAGCTTTCAGCAAGAACCTGCCGAGCCAGGAGCAATATGCGTTCCTTGCAAAGCCATTTACGCTGAAACAACTTGTCGCCGAAGTGAAGAAAACGTTGGTGCAGTAACCGGGACTAGACGCGACCGGTCAGCGCCAGGATCAACACCACGATCAAAATCACGCCGACGATGCCGGATGGGCCGTAACCCCAGCCGGAGCTGTAGCCCCAGCGCGGGAACGCGCCGATTAAGGCCAAGATCAGGATAACGACGAGAATGGTACCGAGCATTGCTGCGCCCCATGGCCGTTGATACGGTCGGATGCCGCCATTTGCGGAAGTTCACCCCAACAACGATTTTATCGTCGCTTGGTTCCTGTGGCAGGGATGGGTTCGCAAGTGTTAGCGGCACGACCTCGCGAGATGCACTTTATCGAAAATGGCTGACTGCAATCGGCAGGGGAGCCCACCAGCGACGAACGGCGTTTGCGATTCTTGGAAATAACTTCGCTCAAGCGAAACCCCGGCAGGGCCGATATTGATGTCGGCATCGTTGCGAGCAAGTGCCGGCGTTCGATCTCCCGATGGATTGAGGTCGCTGATCGGCGCAGGTTTCGCGACCACGGTGGTCGTCAAGGTCAAAAATATCGCCGTGGCCATCAAGCCTTTCATTGGTCGGCCTCCTTGCTACGTGTGAAGGCAATCGCCGGCCAAGCAGCTTGTTCCGCGCGGAATATGATATTTGCGTGATAATTGGCCCCGTTTGCCGCGACTTTGTGGCACCGGCGGGCCCCTTACAAATCGCCGTGCGCATGCCTATCCTTCTGATTTGCCGGGGGAAACAAAATGACGCTCCATCGCTTTCTAGTTGCTGTTGCCGCGATTGCTGCGGTGCTTGTGCTTGTTGCCGTCGATGCGCATGCGCGCGCCGGTGGCGGCTTCTCGGGCGGCAGCCGCGGGATGCGCACCTTCTCGGCGCCGCCAGCCACATCTACCGCGCCGAACACAGCGGCGCCGATGCAGCGCACGCTCACGCAGCCCGGAATTGGCCAGACCGCGGCGCGTCCCGGCGGCTTGTTTGGCGGCGGCCTGCTTGGCGGTCTGGCCGGCGGCTTTCTCGGAGCCGGATTGTTCGGTCTGCTGTTTGGGCACGGATTCTTCGGCGGCATGGCTGGCTTTGCCTCGCTGCTCGGGTTGATCTTGCAGATCGTGCTGATCGTGATTGTTGCACGGCTGTTATTCACATGGTGGCAGCGCCGCAACGCGCCCGCCTATGCAGCCGCTCATCCGGCGACCGGCCACTCCTTCAGTGGTCTTGGTGGGATGCTAGGCGGCAATGCACCCGCCGGCGCGCCGCTTACGATTGGCAAATCGGACTACGACGCCTTCGAACGTTTGCTCGGCGAGGTGCAGGCTGCCTACTCGGGAGAAGATATTAATACGCTGCGCACGAAAGTGACGCCGGAGATGTTGTCTTATTTCTCCGAACAGCTCGCCGAGAATGCAAGCCGCGGTCTTGTCAACAAAGTCAGCGGCGTAAAGCTCGAGCAGGGTGATTTGGCGGAAGCCTGGCGCGAAGGCGGCGTTGACTATGCGACCGTCGCTATGCGCTTTGCGCTCACCGACAGCATGGTCGAGCGCACGAGTGGCCGGATCGTTGAAGGCGGTGCGCCGGGCGAAGTCACCGAATTGTGGACCTTTATGCGCGCGCGCGGCGGCGACTGGCTGCTATCGGCGATTCAGCAGACTTAGAGCGTGCAATCAGGCGCTGCTTTCGGCTGGCTCGGCCACTGCCGCATTTGGTCGGCGCCAGCCACGGCTTCACAAACCGTTAAGACTCGCGCCAAAGACCCCTCATATTGCTAGCGAAGTTGCCATTACGAATTCATAAAACGTTATCTGACATCGCCGATCGCTCGCTCAACCGTTGACCTTCCAGCGAAATT
>DASWAK010000565.1:0-2436 GCA_036391175.1 Pseudolabrys sp. | reverse complement strand
CGACAATCGACTGTTCGTCGAAGCCGTTCTCTACAGATATCGAGCCGGCATTCCCTGGCGGGATCTCCCGGAGCGCTTTGGCGATTGGAAGATCGTGCATCAGCGCTTCAGTCGATGGGCGAAAAGTGGAGTTTTCGAGCGTATTTTCAAGCTGCTGGCGAGTGAACACGATAACGAATACATGATCATTGATGCGACCATCGTGCGCGCGCACCAGCACAGCGCTGGCGCACGAAAAAAAACGGCGAGCAAGCGATCGGCCGATCCCGCGGCGGACTGACCACTAAAATTCACGCCCTTGTCGATGCCCTCGGCAATCCCGTCGATGTGATGCTCACGCCGGGGCAAGCGCACGATCTGGCTTGCGCAGAGCCGCTGCTTGAGGAGGCTGATCCAGAGGCTCTGATTGGCGACAAGGCGTACGACGCCGACCCGCTGCTCGATACGCTCGCCCAGCGCGAAATCACCCCCGTGATTCCTCCGAAAGCCAACCGCAAGACGCCGCGGACTTGTGATTTTGTCCTCTACTGTGAGCGCAATCTCGTCGAGCGCTTCTTCAACAAGCTCAAGCACTTTCGAGCTATCGCCACACGCTACGACAAACTGGCCAGAAATTTCCTCGCCGGCGTTCAACTGGCCTGCGCTATCATTCTTCTCAACTGAAGACACGCCCTAGACGATCGATTCCGTGAAAGTTGTCATAAGCGAGGAGTTCATCTGTCGTTTCAGGCTCCTATGTGTTTGGGGGGCATTGAGGACGAAGGACGGAAGGCTATGGCAGCGTGGCGGCGGGCGATTGAGTTGTCGCTCGGAGATACAGATGTGGAGAGGTTGAGGTCGATAGCCCAGTTGCGAACCGAACCGGCGAGCCGGGTCGAGCGGGCGCGGATTCTGTTGGCGTATCGGGAAGACCCGTCGTTTTTTGCCGTAGGCCGAGCGCTCGGCCTCCATCATCAGACCGTCCAGCGTTGCGTAGAACGGGCCGTGGTCGAAGGCCCGATGGCTGCGCTGGACGATCGCCCGCGCCCTGGGAAGGAGCCGACGATCACCATCGAAGCCAAAGCATGGCTGACGTCGCTGGCTTGCCGGAAGGCGAAGGAACTGGGCTATCCGCATGAATTGTGGACGACGCGGCTTCTCGCCCGCCATGCCCGCGAGCACGGACCGGCGGAGGGGCATGCGTGCCTCGCCAACCTGGCGCAGGGCACGGTATGCAAGATTCTCGATCAAGAGGAAGTGAAGCCGCACAAGGTGCGTTACTACCTGGAACAGCGCGATCCCGAGTTTGCGGAAAAGATGGCCGAAGTGCTGTGCGTTTATCGCACGGTGAAGCTGCTGAAGAAGGCCGCAGTCGCATCGCGCAAGAAGCCGGGTGATCCGGTGGCGATCATCTCCTACGACGAGAAGCCGGGCATCCAGGCGATTGCAACGACGGCACCTGATCTGCCTCCTCAACCCGGCGTGCATGCGACATTCGCGCGCGATCATGAATACAAGCGCCACGGCACAGTCAGCTTGCTGGCCGGTATCGACCTGCTGACCGGCAAGGTTCACGCCCTGGTGAAGGATCGCCACCGTAGCCGGGAGTTCATCGAGTTCCTCAAGCTCCTCGACACGGCCTATCCGGCCGACACGGCGATCCATTTGATCCTCGACAATCATTCTGCGCATATCTCCAGAGAGACCCGAGGTTGGCTCGCCGAGCAGCCCGCCGGCAGGTTTGAGTTCACCTTCACTCCCAAGCACGGCTCCTGGCTCAACCTCGTCGAAGGCTTCTTCTCCAAGCTGGCCCGCTCCGTCCTGCGCCACATCCGTGTCTCCTCCAAACAGGAGCTCAAGGAGCGCCTCATGGCCGCGGTCGATTACTTCAACCACGATCCAGTCGTTCACACATGGACCTACAAGCTCGACAAGGCCGCCTGATATGATTCGAACTTCAAAATCGCTGACCTAGAGCGGATTCCGGTCATGTTCGAGCATAGCCGGCATGGCGAAAGAATTTTCTGCATTCTTGCGGGCTGAAATCGGTAACGACGCGACCGATCCGACGCAAGAGCCGCAGAATCGTACGCTCGGCCGCCTTGCGCAGATGCGCCTTGAGTTTGCTGAAGGCCAGCTCGATCGGGTTGAGGTCCGGCGAATACTTCGGAAGATAAATCAATGTCGCGCCCGCTGCTTCGATCGCCTCCGCGACGCCGGCGACCTTGTGGGCCGGCAGATGGTCCATCAGGACGGTGTCGCCGCGCTTGAGGGTCGGGACAAGGCATTGCTTCACATAGGCGAGAAACATCGGCCCGTTGATGGCTCCTTCGAGCACAAATGGTGCGCTCATGCCGCGTTGCCGCAGGCCGCCCACGAAGGTGATTGTTTTCCAATGTCCATGCGGCGCGTAGCCGACGAGCCGCTGGCCACGCGGAGCACGGCCGCGCAGCCGCA
>DASWAK010000564.1:0-2592 GCA_036391175.1 Pseudolabrys sp. | reverse complement strand
TGGGCGTCAGTGAGCGTCGCGGATCCTTCAAACGAGCCCTTGTCGGCGCCGGCAATTGGCAGCGTCACGCCGCCGTTCTTGCCGACCTCGCCGGAATGGAAATGCGCCGCAGTCGCCGGACCGCTGAGGCCGGTAACGGTGCCCTTCCAGGACAATTTCTTACTGGCCGTATCAAACGTCGCGTTCACTGAACCGGTACCCTTGCTGTCGACCGGTGGGACTTCGCTGGCGCCCTTCAGGTCGGCCTTGAGGTTAACATTGGCCGCCATCGATGGGCTGGCGAACGCGAGTACGGCAGTGCAGGCGAGAGCGGCCAGGCTGGACCGCAGAATCGTCGTTTTCATATGTGGCTCCTCCTAGGACCGCTTATGCGTACCCATTCTGCAAACACCGCACCGCGTCATCTATTCCAGGTATTCTGGCGTGCTTGGGTTCCATGGGAGATCAACGGGATGGAAGTGCTGGAGGGCTTGCCGCAGGTATCGCATTCCCAATGGTGGCGGATCTCACCCCCTTCGATGAATTCGGAAGCGATCGGCGCGACCATTAGGTCGCCGCAATTAGGACAACGCGCGGGTGTAGCGAATGCGCGGATTGCTGAGAGCTTCGCCCGATACTCATGAAGCTGCATTTCGCGGCCTCCTGCTATTACTTCCCGACCCGTTGCACTGAATAGCGCCGCATCGTGGCACCGGGAAGACGCTTTGATGAAACTGTGGTGGCCGGAACGCTGAACTTTTATGACAGACGATGACGTTCTGCGCCGGCATTTTACGCCTCAAATCGCCATTGTTTGACTCCTTGATGCCGCTATGAGTAACGCGGGGTGCGCTGCAGCGAACAAATTTTCGACGATTTTTGTTAGACAGCAACGCCGCCGTTGCTGGGCTTTTTACAACATTGCACGGGTTGGCAGTTAAATCGGGGCTCGCCCACCGCGCCTTGAAATCCGCCATTGCCTGTTCACGGCTCGCCTATCGGCTGAACGGCCAAAGACGATCTATCGTATCGTCCGCGGTGAGCACTGAGGTGTATTTGACCTTTCAAATAATGACCTGCTCGCATGTGACCGTGTCAGCCGGCTTGCTAAAAGCAGCCGACGAGGTGATTGAGTGAAGCGCGGAATGTCCGCTTGTGGCACAAAGCGAACAGACGCAGCCTAGACCTTTGGCTTCTGAGCCAGATTCCAACGTGCCGGTCGCTTCTCCAAGAACGCCGCAAATCCTTCCGCAGCCTCTTCCGTTTGTCGTTTGGCGGCATGACTCTCGATCAGTCCGGCAAACGTGTCGTCTTGGAGATTGCTCCAGGCCGAGCGCAATGCGCAGGCCTTGGTTTGCGCAATGGCCTCCGGTCCGCAGGCGAGCAAGTGGTCCACGATCCGGTCGCCCGCGGCTTGCAACTCGGCAAGCGGCACGATCTCGTGAATGAGGCCGATGCGATGCGCTTCTTTAACGTCGAATCGTTCAGCGGTGAGCGCGTAGCGCCGTACTTGGCGCACGCCGATGGCATCGTTGAGTTGCGGGATGATAATGGTGCCGGCCACTCCGATGCGCACCTCGGCAATCGAAAAAATAGCGTTGTCTGCGGCAATCACGATGTCGCAAGCGGCGATGATTCCAGTGCCGCCACCGAAACAGGCGCCTTGCACCAGCGCAACAGTGGGGATCGGGAGCATGTTGAGCCGCTGGATCGCCTCTGCGGTCATGCGCGAGGCGCGTAAATTGTCTTGCGGGGACGAGCGCCGGACGGCGTCGAGCCAATTGATGTCGGCGCCGGCTTGAAAATTACGTCCCTTGCCGGTGATCACGGCCAGGCGCAAAGGTTCGCGGCCGAGCTCGTCAAAAGCTACAAGCAACGCGGCGATCAGTTCGCCATTGTAGGCATTGTAAACCCCCGGTCGATTTAGGGTGACGTAAGCCACGCCGCGCTCGTCAACGCGCCAGAGAACTGGATCGGTCGAAGTCGTTTGGTCCATTTGCTCTGCCCCTTCGCCAAACTGCCCCGCCGCAAAGCCGTCGTGTTACCCAGATTAGCAGGGACACGTCTAAGATCGCTCAGACTGACGAATGTCCGCTTCTGGCGCAAACCGGACAATCCGACCGCACCTGCCTTTGTCCGCTATTGAGCAACGCAGACAAGTACGAGCGTCGGCCTTGAACAGCGAGGTCACTAATGACCCAAAGTGGACGAAGTCGAAACTGCATTGATGCACATCAAGTTCTTATTTCATTGAATATTTGCAAAATGCAATAGTGCAAAGATACGGAGGAATAGGCGCATGAATAAATATCACGTCGATTTCCAAGTGATCACTCTTGCGCTGCTGGCGTCTCTGCCTTCCCTGGCATTCGAGCTTTCGGGTGCATGAATTGCTTAGGGCCCTCTGGGCAGCCAACAACAATGGTGACCACCGGCAGCGCGTTAGCTGCGCTCAGCGTGAACCTTGACGCGCTTGTCGCGTCTGGTCGGTATACCTTGGTGCAGTAGTACCGGCTGCACACTCGTCACGAAGTTCCTCGCTTTGCAGAACGTGCACAATTGCAATTTTGTCACAAGAGTTGATGTTAACGCTCGCTTAATCCTGCGGCGGCC
>DASWAK010000563.1:0-45382 GCA_036391175.1 Pseudolabrys sp. | reverse complement strand
ATCCGGAAGGACCGAACGGCAATCCGGATCCGGTCGCTGCGGCCAAGGACATCCGCGAAACGTTCTTCCGCATGGCGATGAACGACGAGGAGACCGTCGCGCTGATTGCCGGCGGCCACACCTTCGGAAAGACCCACGGCGCTGGCGATCCGTCGCTGATTGGCCCGGAACCGGAAGGCGCCGCCCTCGAGGATCAGGGCCTCGGTTGGAAGAGCAAGTACGGCACCGGCATCGGCGCCGACACCATCACCGGTGGTCCGGAAGTCACCTGGACGCAGACGCCGACGAAGTGGAGCAACCTCTTCTTCAAGAACCTGTTCGAGAATGAATGGGAACTGACGAAGAGTCCGGCGGGGGCCAAGCAGTGGCGGGCCAAAAATGTAGAAGCCACGATCCCGGACGCCTTCGACAAATCGAAGAAGCATGTGCCGACAATGCTGACGACGGACCTCTCGCTGCGGTTCGATCCGGCCTACGAGAAGATCTCGCGGCGCTTCTACGAGCATCCGGACCAGTTCGCGGATGCGTTTGCCCGCGCGTGGTTCAAGCTGACGCACCGCGATATGGGCCCGATCGCGCGATACCTCGGCCCGCTCGTGCCGAAGGAAACGCTGATTTGGCAAGACCCGATCCCCGCGGTGAATCATCCGCTGATCGGCGAGCAGGACATTGCGGCTCTGAAGGCGAAAATCCTCGCCTCCGGCCTGTCCGTTTTCCAGCTCGTCTCGACGGCCTGGGCATCGGCGTCGACGTTCCGCGGCTCCGACAAGCGCGGTGGCGCCAACGGCGCGCGCATTCGCCTTAGCCCCCAGAAGGACTGGGAGGTTAACCAGCCGGCCCAACTGAAGACCGTCCTGCAGAAACTCGAAGCGATCCAGAAGGAGTTCGGCAAGAAGGTCTCGCTCGCCGACCTGATCGTTCTCGGCGGCAGCGCGGCGGTCGAAAAGGCCGCGAAAGATGCCAGCGTCGACGTGAAGGTCCCCTTCATGCCAGGACGCATGGACGCGTCGCAGGAGCAGACCGACGTCGAATCCTTCGCGCCACTCGAACCGCGTTCCGACGGCTTCCGCAACTACATTAGCGGGAAGCGGCAATTCATGTTGCCTGAGGAGGCCTTGGTGGATCGAGCGCAATTGCTGCGACTGACGGCGCCAGAAATGACTGTGCTCGTCGGCGGCCTGCGCGTCCTCGGTGCCAACGCCGGCGGATCCAAGCACGGCATGTTCACCAAGAATCCGGAGACGCTGACGAACGACTTCTTCGTCAACCTGCTCGACATGCGCACGCAATGGCAGCCCGCCTCTGGCTCTGAAGGCGTGTACGAGGGGCGCGACCGGAAGACGAACGAGGTCAAGTGGACCGGCACGCGTGCCGACCTGATCTTCGGTTCGCACTCGCAGCTGCGCGCGCTCGCGGAAGTCTACGCGTGCGCGGACGCGAAGGAGAAGTTTGTGAAAGACTTCGTGGCGGCGTGGACCAAGGTGATGAACCTGGACCGCTTCGACCTCGCCTGATTCCCTGCGGAAGGCTTTCGAGAGCTTCTAGAGCGCAGCCGCGACAAAAATGAAACGGCCGGGGATTCCCCGGCCGTTTTTTGTTGACCTTTGTTGACCCTGGCACGCCGATTCTATTGGCCGCTTTCGTTGCCTTCCACCGCGCCGCCAGCGGTCCTCAGCGCCTGCGGATGTGGCATGGCGATGACGTTGTAGCCGGAATCGACGAAGTGAACCTCGCCGGTGACGCCGCTCGAGAGATCAGACAGGAGATAAAGGCCTGCACCGCCCAGTTCGTCCAAGGTCACGCCGCGGCCGAGCGGAGAATATTTCTGCTGAAACGCAAACATGTAGCGCGCATCAGTAATACCGGCGCCGGCGAGCGTGCGGATTGGGCCGGCCGAGATCGCATTAACGCGGATCTTCTGTGTCCCGAAATCAACCGCGAGATAGCGCACCGAGGCTTCCAGCGCCGCCTTGGCTACACCCATCACATTGTAGTTTGGCATCGCCCGCAGGCCGCCGTTATAGGTTAGTGTCACCATGGCGCCGCCGTTCGGCATCAACGCCGCCGCGCGTTTGGCAGCTTCGGTGAAGGCGTAGCAGGAGATCACCATGGTGCGGATGAAATTTTCGCGCGTGGAATCGGCGTAGCGGCCCTTCAACTCGTTCTTGTCGGAGAAGGCGACCGCGTGCACGAGGAAATCTATCGTGCCCCATTGCTTCTTGATCCGGTCGAATACCGCGTCAACCGAAACTATATCTTCGACGTCGCATGGCATCACGAAAGTTGAGCCGGTCTGCTCGGCGAGTGGCTTCACGCGCTTGGCGAGCGCGTCGCCTTGATAGGTAAAGGCAAGTTGCGCACCATGTGACGCCAGCATCTGCGCAATACCCCAGGCGATGGAATGGTCGTTGGCAACCCCCATGATCAGGCCACGCTTGCCTTGCATCAGATTGCCGCGCGCAGCGATTTGCTCACCAGCCATGGCAGTTGGCCTGCGCGGAAGGGGGTGAAGAAAAGATAGGGAAACGGGCTTGTTGATGCGATGCTCCCAATCGAATCGCTCGGCGTTCCGAAAGCCCGTCTATGGCGCGGAGACAATCCGATGATGGGGCAGACGGCAATGCCGCCCGAGGAGCCTCAAATAGAGCGGTCATGCATCGAGCCGCTTGAACACAACCGACGCATTGGTGCCGCCGAAGCCGAAGGAGTTCGACAACACGCAGCCAAGCTTCACGTTGTCCTGACGCTCGCGCACGATCGGCATATCAACGAACGCGGGATCGAGGTTCGCGATATTTGCGCTCTCACAGATGAAGCCGCTCTGCATCATCAGCAGCGAATAGATCGCCTCCTGCGCCCCGGCGGCACCAAGCGAATGGCCGGTGAGCGATTTGGTGGCTGAAATCGGCGGGCATTTCGGGCCGAAAACTTCGCGGATCGCCTCGATTTCCTTGATATCACCGATTGGCGTCGAGGTCGCGTGCGGGTTGATGTAGTCGACTGGCGCTTTGACATTTCCCAGCGCCATGTTCATGCAACGCACCGCGCCCTCGCCTGACGGGGCCACCATGTCATAGCCGTCCGATGTCGCTCCATAACCGGCGACCTCGGCATAGATCTTGGCGCCGCGCGCGTTCGCATGTTCAAACTCTTCCAGAACCAGCACGCCGGCACCGCCGGCGATGACGAAGCCGTCGCGATCTCTGTCATAGGCGCGCGAGGCTTTCTCCGGCGTGTCATTATACTTCGATGACATTGCGCCCATGGCATCAAACAGCACAGAGAGCGTCCAATCCAGCTCTTCGCAACCGCCGGCGAAGATCATGTCCTGCTTACCCCATTGGATGATCTCGGTGGCGTTGCCGATGCAGTGGTTGGACGTGGCGCAGGCCGAGGAGATCGAATAGTTCACGCCCTTGATCTTGAACCAGGTCGCAAGTGTCGCCGAGGCAGTCGACGACATCGCCTTCGGCACCGCGAATGGTCCTACGCGTTTGGGTCCCTTTTCACGGGTGGTGTCGGCGGCATCGACGATAGCGCGCGCCGATGGTCCGCCAGAGCCCATGATGATACCCGTGCGCGGGTTGGAAATGTCCTTCTCCTCGAGGCCGGCATCGCGGATTGCTTGTTCCATAGCGACGTGGTTCCAGGCAGCCCCGCCGCCGAGGAAACGCATGGCGCGGCGGTCAACTGAATCAGCCGGGTTAAGTTTCGGCGCACCTTCCACTTGGCAGCGGAACCCGAGCTTGGCGTATTCTTCAGCGCGGCTGATGCCGGATTTCGCCTCGCGCAAGCTCGCCAGCACTTCCTGTGTATTGTTACCGATGGATGAGACGATGCCCATTCCGGTGACCACGACACGTCGCATAATCGTATTACCCTTAAATTTCCGCCGCGGTTTATCGCTGATTGGGCCACAGCTTGACCGGCTGAGGTAATTCAGCAAGGCCCTCCGTCGGGCTCAAGCGCCGCTCGGCTGCAACGCCTCGTCCTGTTTGAACAGGCCAACCTTGAGATCGTTGGCGCGATAGATCACGTTGCCGTCCGCCGAGAGCCAACCATCTGCAATACCCAGCACCAGTTTCGAGCGCATGACCCGTTTGATATCGATGCCATAGATGACTTTTTTCACGGTCGGCAACACCTGACCGGAAAACTTCACCTCACCCAAACCAAGTGCCCTGCCCTTACCTGGCGCGCCCAGCCAACCGAGGAAGAAACCAACGAGCTGCCAGAGTGCGTCAAGGCCGAGGCATCCTGGCATCACCGGATCACCTTTGAAATGGCAGAGGAAAAACCAGAGGTCCGGCTTCACGTCGAGCTCGGCCCGGATCAACCCTTTGCCATGCTCGCCGCCTGCCTCGCTGATTTCGGAGATGCGATCGAACATCAGCATTGGCGGTAGCGGCAGTTGCGCGTTGCCGGCGCCGAACAATTCGCCGCGACCGCAGGCGAGCAAATCTTCGTACTCGAAGCTATGACGCCGGGTGTCCATAGGCGTCGCTTCCCCACGCAGGGGGCTTGGCTGAATTCCCATGCCCGAGTTGGTAACATACCCAAGCTAGCGGGCAAAGATGGCGAGAGCACGCATAAAACCCCCGACAATAGGGCCTTTCCGTTAGTTGCGACGCGGTTGCATCTGAAAGGTCGATTTCGTATATGTTGCAAACGAAACGGTTTTTCGCTGGTTTTTGCGAGGGGCTGGCCATTTAGGCGTAATCAGAATGATGCCAACGCGCCCTACAAGTTCACCGAAGATGAAGGTCGATGCCCGGCGTTCTCCGGACCCGGCGACACTTACCGGTTGCCCTTGGCATGACGTGAAAGCGATGTTGCGCCAGGTCGGTTTGCGTCCGACCCGTCAACGCATGGCGTTGGGTTGGATCCTGTTCGGCAAAGGCGATCGTCACCTCACCGCCGAAATGCTTTACGAAGAAGCAACACGCGCAAGAGTGCCGGTATCGCTGGCAACCATCTACAATACCCTGCATCAATTCACCGAAGTCGGCCTCTTGCGACAGGTCGCAGTCGATGGCTCAAAGGCTTATTTCGACACGAACGTCACGGCACATCATCACTTCTTCGTCGAGGGCGAGGACGAGGTGCTTGATATCCCGGGCGCCGAAGTGGTGATCGGAAAGACCCCGACGCCTCCGGAAGGCTTCGAGATTGCGCGCGTTGATGTTGTTGTCCGGCTACGGCGAAAGAGCTAACCGCGGGTAATCCAAAATTTGATTTTGTCATAATGGCCGGGCTTGTCCCGGCCATTATGCTTATTGGAGCAACGCGCGCCCATAATCAACAACGCCGAGACGAGCCCGGCGATGACAGGCTGGGGCACGGTCGTTACTCCACCTTCTCATTCGGGTAGGCGCCCCACAGTCGTTCCTGCCGGATATAGCCCTCGAAACCTTTGCCGCTGAACTGACACCAGGTGCCATTGCAGGATTTGATCGCGCCGAGCACGCCGGATTGCAGGCGGGCCGATACTGCCGATTCGATGTCCGCGCTTTCGTAGAGTGGAACCAGTTCGTCCTTTGTTTTCGGTACCACCATAGCCATCCGTTTGCCCGACAAGAGCGAGTGATAAACCCAGCCTTCAGCGCCTTCCCAGTCGCGGATACGGCGCCAATTCTCGAACTCCGCGGTGACCTCAACCGGCATGCCCGCGTGGGTATAGACCCAGCGTACCTCCTGATCCTTATTCGGTCCGGACCGTGCATTGACCCGGTCCGACTTGAGGCTCACGAAACGCGGGATCGGAAGGCCGCTAACGGAGCCGGTAGCATCGCCAGCGGGCGAGGCGGTAGCTGGCTGCACTGCCACAATGCTGGCTGCCAGCGCGAGTCCGCCAAGCGCGGTCCGGAAGCTTTGTGTTGTCACGGCCATCTGATAGGAAAAAAGAACGGATTTTGCCCAAAGCGCAGTTTGGGGGAGCACGGTTAATGAGAGCTAAATCGGCGCTTACTGGCGGTACCGCCGCCAAATGCCGCGATTGAGAGCATGGCAAAGAGCAAGAAGCCGCTGGTCATTGTGACGCGTAAGCTGCCCGATCCCATCGAGCTGCGAATGCGGGAACTTTTTGACACCCGGCTCAATCCTGACGACAAACCGATGACTCAAAGTCAGCTTGCGGAAGCGGTTAAAACCGCCGACGTACTGGTGCCGACCGTAACCGATCGAATCGATGCCTCGGTACTCAGCAAGTCGGGCGAACAGCTCAAGCTCATCGCGAATTTCGGCAATGGTGTCGACAATATAGATGTCGCGACCGCCGTTCAGCGCGGCATTACCGTTACCAATACACCTGGCGTCCTGACCGAGGATACCGCTGACATGACCATGGCACTGATCCTGGCGGTGCCGCGCCGACTGGTCGAAGGCGCCCTCGTCCTGACGACAGACAAGGATTGGACCGGCTGGTCGCCGACCTGGATGCTTGGCCACCGCATCTGGGGCAAGCGGCTCGGCATCATCGGCATGGGGCGGATTGGACAGGCCGTCGCGCGCCGGGCGCGCGCTTTCGGCCTTCAGATCCACTATCACAATCGGCGGCGGGTCGCGCCCAAAATCGAGGAGGAGCTCGACGCCACCTATTGGGAAAGCCTCGACCAGATGCTCGCCCGCATGGACATTGTGTCGGTCAATTGTCCGCACACGCCGGCAACATATCATTTGCTCTCGGCGCGGCGGCTTAAGATGCTGCGGCCGGAAGCGTACATCGTCAACACATCGCGCGGCGAGGTGATTGACGAGAATGCGCTTGCCCGTCTGATCGAGTCCGGCGAAATTGCCGGCGCCGGCCTCGACGTGTTCGAACATGAGCCGGCGGTCAACCCAAAGCTGGTCAAGCTTGCCCGCGCGGGCAAGGTTGTGCTGCTACCGCATACGGGCTCGGCGACGCTCGAAGGCCGCATCGATATGGGCGAGAAAGTCATCATCAACATCAAGACCTTCATGGACGGCCACCGGCCCCCGGATCGGGTCCTGCCGTCAATGTTGTGAGCCTCAGTAGCTGCCCGACAAATCCCTGATCGTCGGCTTGTTGCCGCTCAGCGCATTGTTCGGATCCCACGCATAGCTCAGCGTCTCGAACCGCATTGAGCGGCCGTCGATCATAAGAAGGCGGCCGACTAGGCCTTCGCCGAAACCAACAATCTCGCGGATCACCTCCAGCGCCATCAGCGAGCCGAGCACTCCCGGTAGTGCCCCAAGGATTCCAGCCTCTGCACAGGCGGGCACGGTTCCGGCCGGCGGCGGTTCGGGAAACAGGCAGCGGTAGGTCGGATTGCGCGTTCCGTCAGCCCGTGTTTCGTGCGCACGAACTGAAGTGAGTGAGCCATCGAAGGTGCCGACCGCGGCAGTAACAAGAGGCTTTCGGGCAAAGTAACAAGCATCGGAGACAAGGTAGCGCGTTGCGAAATTATCGGAACCGTCGGCAACGATGTCATAGCGCGCAATCAAATCGAGGGCGTTGGCTGCGGTCAGCCGCACACCATGCGTTTCGACTCTCACATGAGGATTGAGTCCCTTCACCGCATCCCCGGCGCATTCAACCTTTGATCTGCCAATATCATCGGTTGCGAAGATCACCTGACGTTGCAAATTCGATAGCGACACATCGTCGTCGTCGACGACACCAAGCGTGCCAACGCCCGCGGCAGCGAGATAGAGCAGCACGGGCGCACCGAGGCCGCCCGCACCGACGACCAGCACGCGTGCGGCCTTGAGTTTGGCCTGGCCTGGACCACCCACTTCGCGCAACACGATGTGGCGGGCGTAACGTTCGAGTTCTTTGGCATCGAGCATCGTGGTTAACCTAGCGCATGATCCGAAAAGGTGGGAACGGCCTTTCGGAAAAACATCGTGCGCGAGCAAAATGTTACGCGATCCTATGTCCGACAGTCCCTCGCGCACATACATTAGCGTCCCCAGCCGGTCTTGCACCTCTGCTTCCATCGGCTATGGTGGCCGCAAAATAATATCGGGGCGTTGACACGATGCGTTTGGGTGGGTCCACGGTGATGCTAGCGCTTCTGCTCGGCGCCGTTCCGGCGCTGGCGCAGGAATCGCCTGGGGTCATTCCAGCACCCGCGCAACCCGCCGCGCCTCGTGTTGCATCGAAAGCGAAGGCCGCCAAGCCCGCCCCGCCCGAGCCTAAGATCGCCGCGCCTGCAACGGTCGCCGCAAAAACCGGCGCCTTAAGCGCCGAGGTGGCTGCAGCCGGGCCGGCCACGGATGAATCTGCAGGTGCCTCTGATAGCGAGCGCCTGAAAATCCAGGCAGCGCTGCTGTGGTCGGGTGACTATACCGGTGCCATTGGCGGCGAGGACCCTTTTCTCTCCGCAATCAAAAATTTCCAAAAACGCGCGAAGTCCAAAGTAACAGGCGTCCTCTCCCCCGCCGAGCGCACCAATCTGCTAGCGGCTGCCAAAACCCACGAGGACGAATTCGGCTGGACCATTGTAACCGATCCCGCGACGGGCGTGCGCCTTGGCTTGCCTGCCAAACTGGTACCACAAGTGCGCAATGCTGCGCACGGAACGCGCTGGTCGGCCGCGCACGGTGAGGCGCAGGTCGAAACATTCCGCATCAAGGATCCCGAGCTCAAGCTTGCAGCGCTTTTCGAGCAGGAAAAGAAAGAGCCGTCCAATCGAAAGGTCGAATCCAGCGTATTGCGCGACGACAATTTCTATATCAGCGGTATGCAGGGCCTGAAGAAATTCTCCGTGCGGGGATACGCGCGTAACGGTGAAATCCGCGGCTTCACACTGCTGTTTGATCAAATGATGGAAACAATTGTCGCCCCGGTGACGGCGGCGATGGCAAGCGCTTTCTCTCCGTATCCCGAGCGCAGTTCACCGTTCGCGGCCATGGCGAATTCAGTGGAATATGGCAACGGACTTGTCGTGAGCGCACGTGGCCACATCATCACCGACCGAAAACTCGCGGCCGGATGCCAGGTTATTGTCGCCGCCGGTCTTGGCGATGCCGACCGCGTTGCCGAGGACAAGGACAATGGCCTAGCCCTGTTGCGTGTCTACGGGCCGCGCAAGCTGTCTCCGCTCGCGCTCGCTCCCGATGCGCCGAAGAAAGGCGACGTGACACTCATCGGCATTCCGGATCCGAAAGAGCAGAACGGCGCCAAGAAACTCACCGAAATCAAGGCGCGGCTGGCTGATGACAATGCGATCGAATTGCGCCAGCCAGTACCGATGGCGGGCTTTTCCGGCGCCGCCGCGCTCGGCGTGCAAGGGGAATTTCTCGGCATGACGGAGATGCGTAATTTTGTACTTGCCAGTACGGAGCCGGCCGCGCCGCCCGTGCGCCTCATCACTGCAGGGACCATTCGCGACTTTCTGGTTGCGCATAATATTGCGCTCGAACCGCAAGGTGGCGATGCCAAAGCGTCGGTGGTGAGAATTATCTGCGTACGGAAGTAATTTTTTGTCCCGGGCGCTGCAAACCCGAGACGTAACGCGCCTCATTTGTTCGCTTTACCTGTTCTTCCATTTCGGCGGGCGTTTCTCGATAAAGGCCTTCATGCCTTCCTTCTGATCTTCCGTCGCAAACAGCGAATGGAAAATGCGCCGTTCGAAGGTTATGCCTTCCGACAAGCCACTCTCGAATGCGCGGTTGATCGCTTCCTTGCCCGCCAGCACCGATGGCAGCGACATATCGGCGATCGTTTCTGCGACTTTTGTCGCCTCATCCATCAAGCTAGCGGCCGACACCACGCGCGCCACCAGCCCGGATTTCTCGGCTTCTGCGGCGTCCATCATCCGTCCGGTCAGGATCAAATCCATGGCCTTGGCCTTGCCGATTGCCTGTGCGAGCCGCTGCGTGCCGCCAATGCCGGGAATGACGCCGAGCTTGATCTCAGGTTGACCAAACTTGGCGGTGTCGGCGGCAATAACGATGTCGCATTGCATCGCCAGTTCACAGCCTCCGCCTAGCGCAAAGCCCGCGACCGCTGCGACGATCGGCTTGCGCGCGTGGGCCGCAGCGTTCCAGTTTGAAACGAAATCGCCGAGATAGGCTTCGATGAACGGTTTGTCCGCCATTTCCTTGATGTCGGCGCCCGCAGCGAAAGCCTTATCGTTGCCTGTGATGAGCAGGCAGCCGATCTTTTCATCGGCGTCAAAAATCTCAATCGCCTGTGTGAGCTCGGAAATCAGCGCCTTGTTGAGGGCATTGAGTGCCTGCGGCCGGTTAAGGCGGATAATGCCAACCCGGCCTCGCGTTTCGACGACGATGTTCTGATAGGTCATGACTCAGTCCTTGGCTCAATCGAGTTTTGCTCCTGAGCGCTGCACCACATCACTCCATTTGGCTGAATCAGCCTTGATTGTCGCAGCGAAATCTTCCGGTGTTCCACCGGCCGGTTCGTCGCCGATCTTGGCAAATTTCTCCTTAAATGAATCTGACGTGAGCGCCTTGTTGATCGCAGCGTTGAGCTTGTCCACGATCGGCCGCCGAACGCCGGCCGGTGCAATCACACCGGTCCAGGTTGGCGCCAGATATCCGGGTACGCCGGCTTCGGCAATTGTCGGAAGCTCCGGAAACGCCGGAGAGCGTGCGGCGCCGCTGACGCCCAACGCGCGCACTTTGCCGTCGCGCGCGAAGGGCGCGATCGACTGCAGGCTTTCGAACATGAGATCGACATGGCCGGCGATCAGATCGGTGATCGCGGGCGCGCCGCCGCGATATGGCACGTGCACGATCTCGGTTCCCGTCATGTACTTGAACAATTCGCCGCCGACATGACCGGGCGACCCGTTGCTGGATGAAGCATTGGTGAGCTTGCCAGGATTTTTCTTGGCGTAGTCTACTAGCTCCTTCACCGAATGAATTGGCAGTTTGGGCGAAACCGCGAGCAACAAATGCCCGCGCGCGATCAGTGCGATCGGCTGAAAATCCTTTTCAATATTGTAAGGTAGCCTCGACACCATGTGACGGGTGATTGCTAGCGCGCCAATCGGACCCATGCCGATGGTGTAGCCGTCAGGCGGTGACTTTGCGACCAGGTCAAGGCCGATGGTCAGGGCGCCGCCCGGGCGGTCGTCGACGATAACCTGCTGGCCCAAGTCCTTCGACAATTCGGCGGCGAGAATGCGGGCGACTGTGTCGGTAGCGCTTCCCGCTGCTTGCGGAACGATGAACCGGATCGGATGATCCGGATAATCCGCGGCCGTAGCGGCGGCTATCATGGCGACGAGCGTCACTGCACTCAGGCCGAGCTTGTGCATATCATCGATCCCGGCATTTCAGGTGACACAGCGTGGCCTACTTCTGACATGAGGGGCAATAGAAGGTTGAACGGCCAACCTGTACGATACGTTTGATCTTGCCTCTGCAATAGGGGCAGGGCTCGCCCTCACGATCATAGACCCGGAAATTGTGCTGGAAATCGCCGAGTGAGCCGTCGGCGCGGCGATGGTCGCGCAGCGATGAGCCTCCGGCTTCAATCGCATCCATCAGCACCGCCTTGATGGCATCGACCAGTTTTTCGGCGCGTTCGTTCGGTTTGCCGTAGCGATCGGCAATGGTCGAAGCACGTCGTTTAGGCGACAGCCGCGCACGAAAAAGCGCCTCGCAGACATAGATGTTGCCAAGCCCCGCAACGACTCGCTGATCGCTCAATGCAGCCTTGAGCGAGGTCTTCTTGCCCGCGCAGACTTTCGCGAGCATCGCTGCATCGAATTCATTTCCCAATGGTTCCGGTCCGAGCGCGCGTAACAGGGGCTCTTGTTCCAGTTTGACACGTGGCACGAGCTTCATCGAACCGAAGCGGCGCGGGTCGTTGAAAGTCACTGTCGCGCCATTCGACATGTGAAAGACCACATGATCGTGCGCGGTGCTTTTGGATCGTTCGTGATAATATTTGCTGGGCGCGCTGTCCTTACCGACGCGAAATGAACCCGACATTCCGAGATGCATCATTAGCACGTCGCCGGACGAAAGATCCGCCAGTAAGTACTTCGCCCTGCGCCCGAGCCCCTCTACAGTCTTGCCGCGTAGCCGCTCGGCAAAGTTCTTGGGCAGCGGCCAACGGAGATCGCCGCGCCGTACTTCGACTTTTGCAAACCGCTCGCCTTCCATGGCGGGCGCCAGTCCGCGGCGCACCGTTTCGACTTCAGGCAATTCTGGCATTGATTAACCGCTCCCGCGCTGACACATAGCGCCCCCGGGCCACCCGCGCTATGGTCCTGCCCGAAAAGGACTATTGGCTATGCCCCGCAGCAGCGACCAGACCCATTTCGGTTACGAGACCGTGCCGCTCGACGACAAGCAAGGGCGGGTGGATGACGTTTTCCATTCGGTGGCGCGCCGTTACGACCTGATGAATGACCTGATGTCCGGCGGGCTGCACCGCGCGTGGAAGGATGCCTTGGTGACGGCCGTGAACCCGCCGAAAAACAAGCGCGAATTTGCGGTTCTCGATCTGGCCGGCGGTACCGGCGACGTCGCTTTCCGTGTCGCGCAGAGCGGCGGTCCCGGCACACGCGTCACGGTGTGCGACATCAATGCCGATATGCTTGAAGTCGGTCGAGCGCGAGCGGCCGAGCGCGGACTTGATGGTGTCGTCACCTTCGACCAAGGCAATGCGGAGACGCTCGCATATCCCGATCGCAGCTTCGATTGCGTCGCCATTGCCTTCGGAATTCGAAATGTGCCGCGCGTCGAAGCGGCGCTCGCGGACGCCTACCGTGTCCTAAAAATCGGTGGCCGATTCCTGTGTCTCGAATTTTCCTCAGTCGATATGCCGGGCCTCGATGCGCTTTATGAGCTTTATTCCTTCCAGGTGATTCCGCGCATTGGAGAGGCCGTGACCGGCGACCGCGAGGCTTACCAGTATCTGGTCGAGTCGATCCGGAAGTTTCCCAAACCGAAGGCCTTCGCAACGATGATGGAGGCCGCCGGTTTTCGCCGCGTGTCGTTCAAACCAATGACCGGTGGCGTGGTGGCATTGCATTCGGGCTGGCGATTGTGATTGCTGCCACCTCTCATCTCATCCGCCTCGCCCGCGCCGGCTTTGTGTTCGCGCGCGAAGGCGTGTTCGCGCTGGTCGATACGCGGCCTTTGCCTTTGCCGGCCAGGACCGCCATCGCGCTGGCGCGATTGATCGAGCGCCCGACCGCCAAGGACAGCTCAAGCCGGCTTGCCGCCGCGCTAACCAGGCTCGGCCCGACTTACGTCAAGCTCGGGCAATTCCTCGCCACCCGCCCCGACGTGGTTGGCACGGCGATCGCGCGCGATCTGGAAAGCCTGCAGGATAAGATGGCGCCGTTCCCACAGGACGAGGCGGAAGCCACGGTCGTCGCTGCCTTCGACAAACCGCTCAACCAGGTCTACGCCAGCTTCGGGCCTGCGGTGGCCGCTGCTTCGATCGCACAGGTGCATCGCGCCGAGATCGAGGCAGACGGCAAACGCAAGCCGGTGGCGGTGAAGATCCTTCGCCCCGGCATCGAGCGCCGCTTCAAGTCCGATCTCGACGCTTTCTTCTTTGCGGCACGCAAGGCGGAAAGTTTCTCGCTTGAGGCACAGCGGCTGCGGCCGGTTGAAGCAGTGGCAACGCTGGCCCGCTCGGTCGCAATAGAAATGGATTTCCGGCTGGAAGCGGCCGCGCTGTCCGAGATGGCAGAGAATACCCGCGAGGACGCCGACTTCCGCGTGCCGACCGTGAACTGGGATCGCACCGCGCGCGAGGTACTGACGCTGGAGTGGATCGAAGGCACGCCGCTCAACGACCATGCAGCGCTGGAAGTGAAGGGCTTCGATCTGCCGGAGCTCGGACGCAAGGTGATCCAGAGCTTCCTGCGCCATGCCTTACGCGACGGCTTCTTTCACGCCGACATGCACCCCGGCAACCTGTTCGTCGACGACGACGGCCGGCTGGTCGCCGTGGACTTCGGCATCATGGGACGCCTTGGTCCAAAGGAACGGCGGTTCCTCGCCGAAATTCTGTTCGGCTTCATCACGCGCGACTATCATCGCACCGCACAGGTGCATTTCGACGCCGGTTATGTGCCCCGGCACCATTCGGTAGAAAGCTTCGCGCAGGCGATACGAGCCATCGGCGAGCCGATTCACAACCGGACCGCCGAAGACATCTCGATGGCAAAGCTCTTGATGCTCCTGTTTGAGGTGACTGGTCTCTTCGATATGCGGACGCGCCCGGAGCTGCTGCTCCTCCAAAAGACGATGGTTGTGGTGGAAGGCGTCGCTCGCTCGCTCGATCCCAGGCTCGACATGTGGAGCACCTCCGACCCTGTGGTGCGCGAATGGATCGCGCGCAATCTCGGTCCGGTCGGGCGCCTGGAAGACGCAGTTGAAGGCGCCGGCGAAATCGGTCGATTTCTCGGTCAGGTACCGGGGTTGCTGACACGTGCGGGTACGCTGCTCGACCAGTTCGACGACATTACGCGCGATGGCCTGGTGCTTGCGCCTGAAACGGTCGCCGCCATCGGGGCGGCGGAAGCGCGTCGCAACCGCTGGACCGCACTCGCTCTCTGGGTGATTGCAGCGCTGTTGGCCTGGATCACGTGGGTGCTGGTCTGATGTTTTGCAGCGCGGCGGCGGTCATTGTGGCTGCCCCGCGTAGGCGCGCTCGATCGCTGCAATGTCGAGTTTTTTCATTTTCAGGAAGGCGTTCATCACGCGCTCGGATTTGGCCGGGTCCGGGTCCGTCATCATTTTCGGTATCGCGGCCGGTACGACTTGCCAGGAAAGACCGTATTTGTCTTTCAGCCAGCCGCAGGGCCCCTCCTGCCCGCCTTGCGTGAGCTTGCCCCAGAAGTAATCGACTTCGGTTTGTGTCTCGCAGCGCACCTGGAATGAGACCGCCTCGTTGAATTTGAAATTCGGGCCGCCATTCAAGGCCGTGAATGTCTGTCCCTCGATTTCGAATTCCACGACCATTACCGAGCCCGGCGGCTTGTGGTGAACATCCTGCCCGGCCTTGGTGTAGCGGCTAATCTTGCCGATTTTGGAATCCTCGAAGATCGAGCAATAGAATCTTGCCGCTTCTTCGGCTTGCGTGTCGAACCACAGGCACGGCGTGATCTTGTGCTTGGCAATGATTGCCATGATGTCCTCCTTACGCGCGGTTACTGCGCTTTTGCGAGATAGGCTTCGAGCTGCTCCATTGTGCCGGTCCAGCCCATGCGCATGCTGTCACGCCCGGCTTCGAAGGTTTTCTGTTCTCCGTCGGCTGCGTTGTGCGTGGTCCAGCGGACGGTGAATTTGGTCTTGCCGCCGGGCATTTCCTCGAAGGTGAAGATCGAGTGCATCTCGAGCGGCCATGACATATGGCCGGGATGACGTGTCGTGCCGCCTTTCTCGTCGGAAAACGAGCTGATGAAATTGAGGCGTTCGGGCGGGACAATTTCGCGGAATACGAACTTTCCCCACATTGGCGTTCCGTCGGGCGCCTTCATGCCATAGTGGTAGGTCCCACCCACGTGCAGATCCATTTTCGAAGCGATGACCGTGAATTCCTTTGGCCCCCACCACTGCTTCATACGCTCCGGCGCGGTGAAGCACTTCCACACCAGATCGCGCGGCGCATCGAGCACGCGCGAGATGACGAACTCTGAACTTTCGGTGATGGTCGCCATGGATACACCTGCTAGCTTGAGATGAATTTCGGATTCGGAAAGCGATCAGGGCTCGCGCAAGGAAATCAAGCCGCGTAGCCGGCTAACTCTCAGATATAGTCCACCCCAGACCAGCAAGCCGAGATAGAACCCAAACGAGGTTTGCGTGAAAATCGGGTCGCCGAGTCTGAAATGGCTTGCATCGCACTCCCCAGATAGCCGGTCAGCAGAATTGCGCCGATCACAGACGTCCGCGGTATCGCGTAGAGCAAGGTGCAAAGGCCGATAACTCCTAACGGACGCGCGAGGTCGCCGGAGATACCCATCTGCTTCGACGTCGAGATGACGACATCCAACGGCACCAGTTTCATGCCGCCATCGAGCAGCATAAATGCGATCACCAAACCACTCATGATGCCGCCACCCCAGAGCGCCGCATTCGATGTCGAATTCCCCTGGACCGTCGTTTGCATACTCTGCCCTCGCGTGTGCCGTGATCACTTCGGTTCGACGATGACCATCCAGTTCACGCCAAACTTGTCGGTCGCCATGCCGAAACGGGGCGAGAAGAACGTCTTGCCGAGCGGCATCATCACTTTTCCATCCGTGGACAACGAATTGAAAAGGCGATCCGCATCGGCTTCATCCTTCGCGTTGACCGAAAGCGCAAAGCCCTTGAACTCCGGATTTCCGGTATTGCGGCCATCCGAAACCATAACCCTGGTTTCACCGATCTTGAGCGAGGCATGCATGACCTTGTTCTCGTTGCCAAGCGAGCACATGGATTTGTCCGGGCTGTCTTTCCAGCGCATCAGCATGTCGACCTCGGCGCCGAGCGCCTTCTTGTAGAACGCGATCGCCTCTTCGCACCGGCCATCGAAGAACAAATAGGATTGCACCTGCATAACTCGTCCTCCTTGAGTTCCCATTGTTGACAAATACGTTGATATCAACATATTATGTCACATGTCAACCCGTCACGAGTTACCGCTCTCTGCGACGCATCAGGTGCGCGACTCCTGCCTGTGCCTGCATGTGCAGCGGGCGGCGCGCGCGCTGGCACGGCGCTTCGACGAGGTCTTCCGTCCGCTCGATCTCACGCATGGGCAGTTCTCCCTGCTGATGTCGCTGAACCGGCCGGAACCGCCGAACATCAGTAGCGTTGCCGCACTCCTTGCAATGGACCGCACCACACTCACTGCGGCCCTCAAACCACTTGAACGCCGCGGACTGGTGAAGGTTTCGATCGACAAGAAGGATAAACGTGGGCGCCGTCTGACAATCACAGCGGCAGGCCGCGCGTTGCTCAGCAAGGCGTTTCCGTTGTGGACGCGGGCCCACGCCGAAGTCGACGGGCTGATCCCGCGTGGCGGCCCGGACGAACTGCGCGCGGCGTTGCGGGTGCTGTCCTGATATCCGGGCCCAGGCATCTATGCACGCTCCGCAGCAAGTGATGCCGCGTAATCCGCGAGCCGTGCCATGGTCTGCACCAGCCCCTTGTCCGCGCCGTATTCCCTGATGACGCGGGCCCGTTCTTCGGCCGAAGGGAACTTGCCGCGCCAGGTCATGCGGGTCTGATTGTTGCCAAGATTCTCGAAGGTTACAGTCTGTGTGAACTGCACCGGCTCAACATCATCACCGCCGCTGTGACGATAGACGATGCGTTCCGGCGGTATGATTTCGTCGAAGGTTATGCGGTTCTGATAGTCGCGGCCGTCTGGTCCGTGCATGACAAAACGCCACACACCGCCCGCCCGAAACTCGAATAAATGTGTGGTGGTGGTGAACCCATTCGGACCCCACCATTGCGCCAGATGCCTGGGATCGGTCCACGCCGAAAAGACCAGGTCCCGCGGCGCGTCGAATACACGCGTGCCGATGATTGAGCACGGGTCTGTTTCAAGGTCGATGCTATTTTTTGCGGCCACGTTTTTTCTCCTTCGCTCGCAGAACACGCAGATAATCGTCGAGCCGGTCGAGACGCTCTTCCCAGAGCCGGCGATACTCCTCGAGCCAGTCGTCCGCTTCCTTGAGCGCGGTAGCCTCGATCCGGCATGGCCGCATCTGGGCATCGCGGCTGCGGGTGATCAGACCAGCGCGCTCGAGCACTTTCAGATGCTTGGAAACCGCCGGCAGACTCATGTCGAACGGCTCGGCGAGCTTCAATACGGAGGTTTCACCGAGAGCGAGCCGCGCAAGAATCGCGCGCCGCGTCGGATCAGCGAGAGCTGCGAAGGTTGTGCTGAGACGGTCGGTCGTCATCGAATTTAACCCATTATTTAAATAACTAGATGGTTAAATACATGGCCGCGCCCGCGCGGTCAAGGGAGCTCGTCCTGGAAAATAAATTTCAGGCTTTGATCGCATTGATTGCATTGCAATCAATGCGGCCCTAAGATGCTTTAATTAAAGAGGATTTTATGGCCTCACTGACTGTCCGCCAGCTCGACGATCGGCTCAAAAAGCTGCTGCGCCTGCGCGCGGCGCGAAACGGTCGCTCCGTTGAAGACGAGGTTCGCACCATCCTGCGCGAGGCTGCCGAGGACGCTGGACGCGAAGCACTTGACCGCGAACCACCCACGTTGCCGGTAAGAGCGTCCGTGCGAAATTCTCGCCCTGCTGTGGCGGCTGACACAAAACGGGTCCTCTTGATCATCGGGGGCGGCATCGCCGCCTACAAATCCCTCGATCTCATTCGCCGATTGAAGGAGCGCGGCATCGGGGTACGTTGCATCTTGACGAAAGCCGCCGAGCAATTTGTTACCCCCCTATCGGCGAGTGCGCTTGTCGGCGAGCGTGTGTTCACCGACCTGTTCGATCTGGCTGGCGAATTCGATGTTGGACATATTCGGCTTGCACGCGAGACCGACCTGATCCTGGTCGCACCGGCAACGGCTGACCTGATGGCGAAACTCGCAGGCGGCCATGCCGATGACCTCGCGACCGCAGTGCTGTTGGCAACAACCGCGAAAATTCTTTTGGCGCCGGCAATGAATCCACGTATGTGGGCCAACAAGGCAACGCAGCGTAATTTGGCGCAGCTCATTGCCGATGGCGTTGTCCTCATCGGCCCCAACGAAGGAGAGATGGCGGAGGCGAGTGAGCGCGGTTTCGGCCGGATGGCAGAGCCCCTGGAAATCGCCGCCGCAGCGGAGAGGCTCCTTGCATCGGAAGCAGTGCAACCGCTGCGAGGCAAGCGCATACTTATCACCTCCGGTCCGACGCGAGAGCCAATCGATCCGGTGCGTTACATCGCCAACCGCTCGTCCGGCAAGCAGGGCCACGCCATTGCGGCGGCGGCTGCCGCAGCAGGGGCTGAGGTCATGCTTGTGAGTGGCCCGGTAACCGTGCCTGACCCGTCCGGTGTCAAAGTGATCAAAGTCGAGACTGCACGCGAAATGCTCCAGGCAGTCGAGCATGCGCTCCCAGTGGATGTTGCAATCTTCGCTGCGGCCGTCGCCGACTGGCGCGTTGCCAATGCCGGAGAACAGAAACTCAAGAAGCAAACAGGCAAGACGACGCCGGAGCTTTCGCTCGTGGAGAATCCCGACATTCTTGCCACTATCGCCAAGCGAAAAACCCAGCGGCCAAAACTTGTAATCGGGTTCGCCGCCGAAACCGAGAATGTCACCGCCAATGCCAAAATGAAACTCGTCAGCAAGCGCTGCGACTGGATCCTGGCGAACGATGTTTCGCCGCAGTCAGGCGTGATGGGTGGCGATCGCAACACCATTACGCTCGTGCGCGCGTCTGGTTTTGAAACGTGGCCGCCCCAGAGTAAAGACGAGGTGGCCGGCATGCTCATCGCGCGCATTGCCGATGCCCTCAGGGGAGACAATCGGTGAGCCATATTGAAGTCCGAGTGATGCGGCTTGCCCACGGCAAAGATTTGCCGCTGCCTTCGTATCAGAGCACCCACGCCGCGGGCCTCGATCTGCTCGCCGCTGTACCCGAGGCCGCTCCGCTCATGATCGCGCCCAGTGGCCGCGCGCTCGTTCCGACCGGCATCGCGATCGCGCTACCGGCGGAAACAGAGGCTCAAGTGCGGCCTCGTTCCGGCCTCGCCGCCCGACACGGGCTAACTGTCCTCAATTCTCCAGGGACCATCGATGCTGACTACCGGGGCGAGATCCAGGTGCTGCTTGTAAACCTTGGAAGCGAACCGGTGACGATCACCCGGGGTATGCGCGTTGCTCAATTGGTGATCACTCCAGTTGTACGCGGACACATATTCGAGGCCGCATCTCTTGATGAAACCACGCGCGGAGGCGACGGTTTTGGTTCAACCGGAAGTTGAGGTGCGCTCGGCCGGTATCGGCCTAGGCAATAGCCGCCCGCCATCGGCTGCCACCACGCCATCTCGAACCGGTCCTGCAGGTGCTCGTGCGGGATGGCATTCTCAAAGGTATCCGTGGATCGCACGGCGGCTACGCGCGCGCGCGAACGCAACCGTATTACGGCCGACGATATTTTGCGCGCAGCCAGGACCGCCGAGGACATCGATGAGCTGCGCTCGGCCGTATAAACATCGATGATATGGTCAAGCGCGCCGAAACACTGAAATAACGCCAACGCGAGTAGGGGCCGTTCACGGTCTGGACTCTTTCGGCACGATTCCCCTTGGGGGTAAAGTCGATCGATTCGCGGAACGGCGTGGCGGACGCCGCCCGCATCCCTGGGGCCTGCCTGAATGCCGGAGACAATCCGGACGGCGAGCGAGAGGCTGCGTTTTCGTCCGTGGCGGGGCGGATTCCTCGTCGCCTTCGTGACCGTAAAACTTTCGATATTGCCCTGCTCGACGGCTCACGCCGACGTGCGCTTCGGCGCGACCGCAGTTGATGCTCTTGATCGCGCTATTGCAGCGCTTCGTGGGAAGGAAATCACCTTACTCACGCTAATCCTCGCCTTGCTCGGTTTGGCCCTGTTCGCGAGCGTAGTTATACTTCGCGCGCGCAGGGCCAGAGACCGCATCGAGATAGATACACGTGAAGAGATTGGCGCGTTGCAGGCCGAGACTGATCGGCTCAAAGCGCTGTTACTGTCGGAGCCGCAGATATTGGTGACCTGGGCGGCGGCAGCCGAGCAGCCGGAAATTTTTGGCGACATCGCGATGGTCGCGCCCGGCGGCGTGCCCGAACGGGTACTCGCATTCGGTATTTGGCTGGAAGCCGCGGCTGCACGCCGCATGGAACAGGCAGTGGATATTCTACGCCGCGATGGTCGCGGCTTTGTAATGACGCTTACGACCCGCGCCGGACGTCCAATAGAGGCAGAGGGGCGTGCTATCGGCGGCCGCGCAGTGCTTCGCCTGCGCGATGTCAGTGGCATTGAGCAAGAGCTGCTGGATCTCGCCGCTCGCCACGATCAGTTGCTGAGCAACATCGAAACTATGAAGGCGCTGCTTGATGCGCTACCTGCCCCCGTATGGGCCCGCGATAACGCCGGCCAGCTGGTCTTCGTAAATTCGGCTTATGCGCGCGCGGTGGAGGCCGAGACTCCGGCCGATGCTGTAGCGCGCCGGCTGGAATTGCTCGACCAAGCCGCGCGTACGGAACTCTCCCGCGCTCGCATCGCCGGCGAGACATACATTGGCAAACTGCCAGCAATTGCAGCGGGCGGGCGCCGCCGCATCTTTGAGGTCGTTGATGCGCCGAGCGGAGCTGGAACCTCGGGCATTGCGATCGACCGTACAGAGGTCGAAGTCATGCGCGATGAACTCGCGCGCATGGCCGAGGCGCACCGCCGCGTACTCGATCAGTTGGCGACGGGCGTTGCTGTCTTCAATGTCGACCGTAAACTTACCTTCTACAATGCCGCGTTCCATTCGCTGTTCGAACTTGACGTCGGCTTTCTCGACCAGACGCCAACCGACGCAGTGGTGCTCGATACGTTACGCAGCAAACGCAAACTACCTGAGGAACAGGATTTCCGGCAATGGAAACAGCAGTTGTATGAAGCGTACCGCGCCATCGAGCCGAAGGAGCACATGTGGCATTTGCCGGACGGACGTGCGCTCCGGGTAGTCACCACGCCCAACCCGGAAGGTGGGGTCACGTATCTCTATGATGACGTTACCGAGCGGTTGGATATGTACCGTCGCTACGATGCGCTTATCAAGGTACAAAGCGAGACAATCGACCATTTGGCCGAGGCTGTGGCGGTGTTCGGGAGCGATGGCCGCGTTCGATTACATAATCCGGCGTTTCAGCGCATGTGGAAGCTATCGCACGAAGCGCTCGATGAGCATCCGCATGTCGAATCGGTGACTGCATGGTGCCAGGCGTTACACGACGATAATACCATCTGGCGGAATCTTCGCGCGTCGGTGACCGCAATCGACAATCGAGAACCGATCAGTGCACGCATCGAGCGGCGCGACGGCGCGGTGCTCGATCTTGCCACTATGCCGCTACCCGACGGCGCCACTTTGGTCACGTTCCAAGACAGCACCGACACCGTCAACGTCGAGCGCGCATTACGCGAGCGCAACGAGGCGCTCGAAACCGCTGACTCGATCAAGATCGATTTCGTGCATCACGTGTCCTACGAGTTACGTTCGCCGCTGACCAACATCATCGGCTTTGCGAATTTACTTGGCGACCCGACTTTTGGACCGCTGACTCAAAAACAAAGCGAGTATCTTGGCTATATCACCGCCTCAACAAATGCGCTGCTGGCGCTCATCAACAATATTCTCGACCTCGCCACCATCGATGCTGGGGCTATGACTCTAAATCTCGGCGATGTCGACATCCGTGCAAGCATGGAAGCAGCCGCGGAAGGCGTGCAGGATCGGCTGGTCAATAATCATCTTACGCTCGACATCCAAACTCTGTCCAATATCGGCAGCTTCACCGCCGACGAGCGACGTTTGCGCCAGATTTTGTTCAACTTATTGTCCAACGCAGTCGGTTTTTCACCCGCTGGCGGAACCATCACGCTTTTGGCCGAACGGCGGCCGGACGCTGTGATTTTCAGCGTGACCGATCATGGGCCGGGCATCCCGCCAGAGGCAAAAGATAAGGTGTTCGACTGGTTCGAGACCGATTCAAAGGGTTCGCAACATCGTGGTCCTGGTCTTGGACTGTCGCTTGTGCGCTCCTTCGTCGAATTGCACGGCGGAACAGTGGCCATCGATTCCGCTCCCGGACAAGGGACCACCGTGACCTGTGTTTTTCCAGTGGAGCACATTGAGAAACAGACTGCAGCATAGAAGCGGGAAGCATTGCCGCGCGCCGCCGCACTCTTATTAATGCGATTCTGGCGTGGGACGGCACCGTCCGTTTATAAGGTGGCAATCCTGCAACGGATGATTCGATGTTTTTCTCCAGTTCCGGCAGCTATAGTTTCACGACGTCACTAGCCGACGAAGCCGCCACCTACCGACTGATGACGGACATCGCCGCCGTGATCGAACCTGGCGATGTGATTACGCTGTCCGGCGATCTTGGTGCCGGCAAGACTACATTTGCCCGCGCTCTTATCCGCTATCTGGCCGGTGACGATACCATTGAAGTGCCGAGCCCCACATTCACGCTGACACAGACGTACACGCTGCCGCGTTTCGCTGTTGTTCATGTCGACCTTTATCGCTTGTCGGGATCGGCTGAGCTGGCCGAGCTCGGTCTAGATGACGCTCCCGAGGGCGCAGTCACTCTGGTGGAATGGCCGGATCGCGCCGCCGGTTTTTTGCCAGCCGACCGACTCGAGATTGCTTTGACCTTGGAGCCAACGCACAGGCCGAATGCGCGCAACGTCCAAATCACCGGCTACGGCAGCTTCGCACGACGGGCCGAGCGCATCATCACGATCCGGCGGTTCCTTGATCGTTCCGACTTTGGTCGAGCTGAACGAAGGCGCATCCAGGGTGACGCCTCGACGCGGAGTTACGAGCGGCTAACGCGTGCCGGCGCGACTTATATGCTGATGAACTCGCCGAAACGCGAGGATGGACCTCCTGTGCGTAATGGTAAGTCCTACAGCACAATCGCGCATTTAGCCGAAACGGTGACTCCGTTCATCGCAATGGCGCAGGCGCTGCGCGGGCAAGGCTTCTCGGCACCCGCAATCTTTGCTGCCGACCGCGAGGCCGGCCTGTTAGTGATCGAGGACCTCGGCGACGAACTGGTTGTCGAAGGCGATCCGCCAGTACCGATTCAAGCGCGTTACGAGATGGCAACCGATATGCTCGCCGAATTGCATCGTGAGCAGCTGCCAGGTGTGGTGCCGGTCCAGCCAGGCGTCGACTACCGGATACCGCTTTACGATATTGAAGCGTTTCTGATCGAAGTAGAGTTGTTGCTCGATTGGTATCTACCGAAGCTCGAAAGCAGAATCACGAATGCAAAGCGCGAGTCTTACCGCGCGTTGTGGCGCGAAGCGCTTCTACCGATAATGAACGGTACACAGACGTGGGTGTTGCGCGATTTTCATTCGCCAAATCTTCTTTGGCTGCCGGAACGCGAGGGCACCGCTCGCGTCGGCCTGCTTGACTTTCAAGATGCGGTGATGGGCCCGGCTGCATACGATGTCGCCTCGCTGTTACAGGACGCGCGCGTGGACGTGCCAGAAATGATGGAGATCGGATTGCTGTCGCGATACACGCGCGCTCGCCGATCTGTCGATGCCGCCTTCGACGCTCCCGCTTTCGCGCGTGCTTATGCGACGCTGACCGCGCAACGCGCGTCAAAGATCCTCGGCATTTTTGCCCGGCTGGAACGGCGCGACCACAAGCCGCAATACTTACGTCATCTCCCACGCGTATGGGCCTATCTGCAACGCTCACTGGCGCACCCAGCGCTGACGCCGCTCGCAGCCTGGTATCGTGCCAATGTGCCGCCGCTGAAAGTCTGATGTATGGCCGCACCGCCAACAAAAGTCGTTCTACGTCGTGCCATGGTGCTGGCCGCCGGCCTCGGGACACGTATGCGTCCACTTACTGACAGCATGCCAAAGCCGCTGGTAAAGGTTGCCGGCAAGGCCCTCATAGACCACGTGCTCGATCGGCTCGCGGAGGTTGGCGTCGAACGCGCAGTCGTCAATGTGCATCACCTCGCCGATCAGATGCAGCAACACCTGGTGCATCGAAAACACCCGCAAATCGTCATTTCGGACGAACACCGGCTTTTGCTCGGCACCGGCGGTGGTATTAAAAAAGCCCTACCCGAACTGGGCGATGCACCCTTCTTCCTTAGCAACTCCGACACCTTCTGGATCGACGACGTGAAGCCCAATCTGGCGCGGCTTGCCGACGCCTTCGACCCTGTCGCAATGGACGCGCTTTTGCTACTTGCGCCCACGGCCGGCAGTATTGGTTATGCTGGGCGTGGTGACTTCGCCATGGTGGCCGATGGCCGATTGCGCAAGCGCGCCGGGCAGGAGGCCGCACCATTCGTCTATGCCGGTGCTGCAATTCTATCGTCCGCCCTGTTCAAGGGTGCTCCGCAAGGCGAGTTCCCGCTTACCGCACTTTTCGACCGCGCCGCAGCTGCCGGACGCCTGCACGGGTTGCGGCTGGAAGGCCTCTGGATGCATGTCGGTAGCCCCGACGTCATCGCCGAGGCCGAAGCCGCGATCCGCGCCAGCACAAGTTCAAGTTGATGAGCAGCACGCGTAAGCGTGTATGATTCGCTCAATGCCTGCCGAGAAACCTCGCGTTTTCAACATTCCCGCCTCGGTGCCGTTCTTGCCGGTGCTGATCGATGCGCTGCGCACGGGAAAACTCGTGCCCGGGTTTCCGGCCTCGAATGATCCGCTCGAATTGGCGCGGGCCACCCTCTATCTGCCGACGCGGCGCGCTTGCCGGCTTGCGCGCGACGTTTTCCTCGACAAGCTCGACGGCGAGGCCGCCATCCTGCCGCGCATCATCGCGCTCGGCGATCTCGACGAAGACGAAATTGCCTTCTCTGAAGCCGCAACCGGCGCGCTTGCCGATGCGGCGCTCCGTCTGCCGTCCACCTTCGGCGCGCTGGAGCGGCGGCTGACGCTGGCCGAGTTGATCTCGAAATGGGCGGCGGTGATCACACCGGAGAGGGGCGCGCCGCTCATTGCCAACACGCCGGAAGCGGCCATCGCGCTTGCCGACACGTTGGCGAGGCTAATGGACGACATGATCACGCGCCAGGTGCCGTGGGACAATCTTGACAAACTGGTGCCTGATAATCTCGATGAATACTGGCAGCAGTCCCTGAAATTCCTGAAATTCGTGCATCCCGCCTGGCGCAAGATTCTCATCGAGAAGAACGCAATCGAATCCGCCGCCCGCCGCGACAAGTTGATCGAGGCAGAAGCCAATCGGCTTGCAGGCTCGGACGCGCCGGTAATCGCTGCAGGCTCCACCGGTTCGATGCCGGCGACCGCCAAGCTGCTGGCGAGAATCGCTAAGCTGCCGCACGGCGCCGTGATTCTTCCCGGCCTCGATATGACGCTTGACGATCCCTCCTGGGCGTTGATCGCGGGCAACGACGGCGATGACACACATGATGGCTTGCCCGCCGACGGCCACGCCCAGTTCGCCATGCATGCGCTGCTCGACCGCATCGGCATCACGCGCGCCGAAGTTCAACATCTTGCAAAGCCCGGTGGCCGCGAGGCGCTAGTGTCGGAAGCCTTGCGCCCGGCGGCCACCACCGAATGCTGGCGTGCGCGCCTTGCCGACAAGGACTTCGATGCGGACATAGTGCGCGCGCTCCAAGAGCTCTCGCTGATCGAAGCGGCCAATGCCGAAGAAGAAGCACTCGCCATCGCTGTGGCGATGCGCGAGGCGCTGGATAAGAACAAGACCGTCGCGCTGGTGACGCCTGATCGTGCGCTCGCCCGCCGCGTTGTAGCCTCGCTCGCACGCTGGGATGTGAAGGTCGACGACTCGGGCGGTGACGCGCTGGCCGACACAGGTGCCGGTCTTTTCGCGCGGCTGACCGCCGAAGTGGCCCTTGGCGGCCTCGAGCCGGTGCCGCTGCTGGCGCTGCTCAAACATCCTCTGCTGCGGCTCGGGAAGCGGCAGGACGCGCACGACCATGCGGTCGCGGTGCTTGAACGCACGCTGCTGCGCGGCCCGCGCCCGCGCGCCGGAACGAAGGGCTTGGCGCACGCGCTCGAAACCTTCCGCGCGACGCGAGATGACTTGCACGCAAGTGACCCGCGCAAATCTATCCGCAATAACGACCTCGATGCCGCGGCCGCGCTGATCAATAAGCTTCGTGCCGCACTGGCGCCGCTCGAAACGTTGAAAACCAGCGAACACCGCCTCGCTGCACTGGCGAGATGCCACCGCGATGCGATCGCCGCGCTCAGCGCCGGTGAAAATAAAAACGGTGAGGCCGTCGCCTTTACTAATCACGACGGCACGGCGCTTGCCGATGCGCTCGAGCAACTCATCGACAGCCCGGCTGCCGCAAATCTCGCGATCGCGCGCGGGGATTATGCCGAGCTGTTCGAGGCTGCCATCGGCGATCGCGTGGTACGCCGGCCGGAAAGTCGCGAGCGGCGCGTGCATATCTACGGCCCGCTGGAGGCGCGCCTGCAGACGATTGACCGTGTCGTGCTGGGCGGGCTGAACGAGGGCACGTGGCCCCCGGAGACACGCAGCGATCCGTGGCTGAGCCGCCCGATGCGCCGCAATCTTGGCCTCGACCCGCCCGAACGTCGCATCGGCCTCTCCGCGCACGACTTCGCGCAGGCATTGGGCGCAAGTGAAGTCATCCTCTCGCGCGCGGCCAAGGTGGCCGGCGCACCGACCGTCGCCTCGCGCTTCGTGCAACGCATCGCCGCACTCGCTGGCGAACGCTGGAAAGGCATCACCACGCGCGGTGAACGCTATCTCGCGCTCGCCCGCGCACTCGATGCGCCGACCGAGGTGAAGCACGCCGAGCGCCCAGCGCCCAAACCGCCGCGCGCCGCGCGCCCGAGCAAGCTGTCGGTCACCGCAATTGAGGACTGGCTGCGCGATCCTTATACAATCTATGCCCGCTACGTTTTGCGCTTGCAGCCGTTCGACGCGGTCGATACGCCGCCCGGCGCGCGCGACCGCGGGACCGTCATCCACGGCGCCATCGGCGACTATACCAAACTGTTCGCCAACAACCCGCCCGCCGACCCGTTGAAGGAACTGCTCAAGCTCGGCGAGAAACATTTCGCACCGCTCAACGACTATCCGGAAGCACGCGCCTTCTGGTGGCCACGCTTCGAGCGCATCGCGCGCTGGTTCGCCGCGTGGGACGTGGATCGCCGTGCGGGCCTCACCACGCTACATGCCGAAATCCGCGGCGAGTTGACTTTCACGGTCGGCACGCGCGAGTTTACGCTCTCCGGCATCGCCGACCGCATCGAGCTGCGCAAGGACGGCACGTACGCCATCATTGATTACAAAACCGGCCAGGCGCGCACGGAGAAGCAGGTGCGTACGGGGCTCGCGCCACAATTGACGCTTGAGGGCGCCATACTGCGCGGTGGCGGCTTCAAGCCGATCACCGGCGGTTCGGTGTCGCAGATTGCTTACGTGATGCTCAAGGGCGGCGCTGAGCCCGGCAAGCCGCACGACATCGAATTCAAAGACGGTAATCCGCCGGATGCCCATGCTGACCGTGCGCTCGCCAAGCTCAAGGAACTGGCGGCGACCTTCGACGATGAGACCAAGCCCTATCTCTCGCTCGTCCACCCGATGTGGAAGACGCACTACGGCGACTACGACCACCTTGCCCGCGTCAAGGAATGGTCGCTCGCCGGCGGCGCGGAAGAGGACCTGCCGATTCCATGAGCGCCGCGCGCACCATTCCGGATCACGTGCGCGGCGTTCAGATCGAGGCCGCCAATCCGGAAATTTCTGCCTTCGTCTCAGCCAATGCCGGCTCCGGCAAGACTTATGTGCTAGCGCAGCGCGTGATCAACCTGCTGCTGCGTGGCGTCGACCCCGCAAAGATCCTTTGCATTACCTTCACCAAGACCGCCGCCGCCAACATGGCGAACGAGGTATTCAAACGGCTGGCCTCGTGGACCGCGCTCGACGACGCCGCCCTCGATGAGCAGATCAGACTGAGCACAGGCAAGACGCCGAGCGCCGGAGAACGCGCGCGGGGGCGGCGGCTGTTCGCCTCAGCGCTGGAGACGCCGGGCGGGCTGAAAGTGCAGACCATCCACGCCTTCTGCACGCGGCTGCTGCACCAGTTCCCGTTCGAGGCCGGTGTCGCCGCGCGGTTTTCGGTACTAGACGAGCCATCGACCACGCAGCTGCTCGACCGGTTGACGCTCGAAGTCCTGCTGCAAGCGGCCGCCGACCCAGACGGGCCGCTCGGCAAGGCGCTTGCCACCGCCATCGTGGTCGCCGCCGATATTGCCTTCAAGGAGGTGATCGGCGACGCCATTAAGGCGCGCGATGCGATCGAGGGCTGGATCGAGCGTGCGGGCGGCGTCGATAACGCGATCGCGCAATTGTCCAAGAGCTTCGGGATTGCCGACGATGACAGCCTCGATAAAGTCGAACAAGAATTTTTCTCGGCGTCGCTCATTCCGCAAAGCGAATGGCCGTCGTTGATCGAGATCCTGGCGCAGGGTGCGAAATCGGACAAAGGCATTGTCGATTCGCTGGCCGCCATTCGCGAGGCTTCCGGGCGCGCGCGTATCGATCACTACCTGCGCATCTTCTGCACTGCCGAGCTTTCCCCGCGCAAAAGCCTGGTGACCAAGGCGCTTGCCGACCGGCACCCCGAATGGCTTGCTCGTCTACAAGACGAGCAAGCCCGCATCTGCGCTTTGCTCGACCGCGAACGCGCGCTCAGTGCGCGCGAACGCACGCGCGCGCTCATCATCATCGCCAAGGAAGTGATCGACCGCTATCTCCGCGAAAAAGAGCGGCGCGCGTTGCTCGATTACGACGACCTGATCGATCGCACGCTGGCGCTGTTCAAGAACGTCTCGGCCGCCTGGGTGCTCTACAAGCTCGATCTCGGCATCGACCATATTTTGATCGACGAGGCGCAGGACACGAGTCCAAAGCAGTGGGAGATCATTAAAACTATCGCCGCCGAGTTCATGCCCGGTGGCAGCCGGCCCAACACCCGCCGCACGTTGTTCGCGGTCGGCGACGAGAAGCAGTCGATCTTTTCGTTCCAGGGGGCGGCGCCCGAGGCCTTCGACGTGATGCGGCGGCTGTTCGCGCAGCAATTCGATAGGCCCGATTTGGGCTGGAAATTCCTGCGCTTTCATCACTCGTTCCGTTCCGGCGCCGCAGTGCTCGGCTCGGTCGATCAGGTATTCAGCGCGCGCGAAATCTACGAAAGCATCACTGCCGACGTGATCGGAATTCCGAAACACGAATCGCTGCCCGACGCTGCGCCCGGTCTGGTCGAACTGTGGTCGCTAATCGAACCGGCCGAGAAAAAGGAAATCGAGGGCTGGGATGCCCCCTTCGACACGGAGAGCGAAAAAAGTCCGCGCGTGTTGCTGGCGCAGAAAATCGCCAAGCATGTGAAGCTGTGGTGCGCGAACGGGCTGGCCGCGAGCGAGGTGCTGGTGCTGGTGCGCCAGCGCGGGCCGCTGTTCGAGGCCATTATCCGCGCCTTGAAGAGCGAGGACGTGCCGGTCGCAGGCGCCGACCGGCTGGTATTGACCGAGCACATCGCGGTGATGGACTTGATGGCGCTTGCCGACTGTCTCCTACTCCCCGATGACGATCTTGCCCTCGCCAGCGTACTCAAGAGCCCGTTGTTCGGTCTCACCGAGGAGCAATTGTTTGATCTCGCCTGGAACCGCAAAGGTTCCTTGCGAGCAAGTTTGCGCGCTCACGCAACTGATGTGCTGTTCGGCGCGATCGATGCAGAACTCGACAAACTTGCCGGAATCGCGCGCCGGCTTTCGCCCTTCGCGTTTTTTGCCGATGTCCTCAACCCGCGCCGCGGCCGCAAGAAGTTTCTTGCCCGGCTAGGACCAGAAGCCAACGACGCGCTTGACGAATTCCTCAACCTCGCGCTCGACTATGAGGCACGCGAGACAGCGTCACTGCAAGGTTTCCTCGCCTGGCTACGTGCGGCGCAAAGCGAGGTGCGGCGCGATATGGAGATTGCGCGCGACGAGGTGCGAGTTATGACGGTGCACGGCGCCAAGGGCCTCGAGGCCAACACCGTGATCCTCGCCGACACCACGACCGAGCCGAAGGGCGCGCATCCACCCAAGCTGCTGGCGCTGTCCAATGGCGCGATCGTATGGGCCAAGCGCAAGCAGGACGACACAAACACCATGGAGGAGTCGCGGGTCGTGGCCGACCGCGCCGCGATCAACGAATACCGGCGGCTGCTGTACGTGGCGATGACACGTGCAGCCAAGCGGCTAGTGGTATGCGGATCGAAAGGCCCGAACAAGATTCCCGACGGCTGCTGGTACCAGCTTGTTCATGACGCGCTGCGCAGCGATTGCGTGAGAGAGCCGGCCGATATTGGCAGTGACGAAGTGCTGCGCTACCGCAAAGGAGAAACGTCGGAGACCGGGCCCGCGAAACGTGAAGCCGCACCAGCGGCAGGAATTTCGTTGCCGCCTTGGCTCACACGCGATGCGCCGACGGATAAGTCGGCGGTGCGCAGCATCACGCCGTCGAGCGCGATCGAGGAAGAGACGCGCCCACTCGCTGTCGCCGGCATCAAGGCGGCATTGCTGCGCGGCTCGCTCACCCACCGGCTGATGCAGTCACTGCCAGATATTCCCGCCGAGCGCCGCGCTAAGACGGCACAAGACTATCTCGCGCACCGAGGCAGCGAGCTGACGGTCGAAGTTCGCAAGGCCATCTCTAACGAAGTCATCCGCGTGCTCGATCATCAGCGCTTCCGCGAACTTTTCGGGCCCAACAGCCGGGCCGAAGTGCCGATCATCGGCAAGGTCATGTCTGGCGGCGAACTGGTGCGGGTGTCCGGCCAGGTTGACCGGTTGGCCGTAACGCCTAGCGCCGTCTTGATCGGTGATTTCAAAACGAATCGGCCCGCGCCACGAAGAATCGAGGAAGTGCGGGAGGGCTACATATTGCAGCTAGCCCGTTACCGTGCTGTGCTTGCCAAACTCTATCCGGACCGACCTATCCGCGCCGCGCTGATCTGGACCGAAGTACCTGATCTCATGGAGCTTTCGGCCGACGTGCTGGACCGGGCCTTGGCCGATCACGTCGCCGCGAGAGCGCCTTGACGCTGCCGGACCACATTCATAGGTTCCTGCCCTCGCAATTTTCGCGGTTGATTCTCCCCGCTCATCACAAGAGGTAGTTGCTATGACCGTCGGCAAAGTGTCGGACGCCAGCTTTGAATCGGATGTATTGAAATCTGCCGAACCGGTGGTCGTGGATTTCTGGGCGGAATGGTGCGGCCCCTGCCGCATGATCGCGCCGGCGCTGGAGGAAATCGCCGGCCAGCTCGGCGACAAGGTCAAGATCGTCAAGCTCAACGTCGACGAGAACCCAAATACCGCCGCCAAATATGGCATCATGTCGATCCCAACCTTGATGCTGTTCAAGAACGGCGAGATCGCCTCGCGCCAGGTTGGCGCGGCGCCCAAGCAGAAGCTGCACCAGTGGATCAGCGGTGCAGTCTGATCGCGAACACAATGTCTGGACAAACGGCCGGCCTCGCGCCGGCCGTTTCTATTCAGGTCGGCACCGTGCCATTCTCGCGCAGCACTTCGCCAGCAAGGTAAAGCGAGCCGGTGATCAGGATACGCGGCGGAGGATCGAGATCGAGCTTGCATGCAGCTGCAAGCGCTTCAGCAAGATTGTCACGACTCGTCGCGGATATGCCGATGGCGCGCGCAGTGTCTGCCACCGTTTCCGCGCTTAGCCCTTTCTCGGCGCCCAGCACCGGTACCGCAATCATGCGACGGGCGAGCCCGGCAAAGTTGCCCAAGAAACCTTCGCAGTCTTTGCTCGTGAGCATCCCAACGATCAGCACCAATGGCCGCGAGACACGCTCCTCCAGGTCGGCGAGCGCCGCCGCAATTGCGCGGCCGCCATCCGGGTTATGCCCTCCGTCGAGCCACAGTTCACTGCCGGCGGGAGCACGATCGACGAGTGGACCATGTGCGAGCCGATGTAGCCGCGCCGGCCAGTCAGCCTTGACCATGCCGCCATCGTATGCGGCCGGCGCAATGCCGAATTGATTAATCATGCGCAGCGCGACAATCGCCAGACCGGCATTCTCGAATTGGTGCCGGCCGTAGAGCTTTGGCGGCGGCAAATCGAGCAATCCCGTCTCATCTTGATAGACGAGCCTCCCGCGCTCCTCAGTAGCGGTCCAATCTTCACCGGCGATCTTCAACGGCACGCTCAGCTTCGCCGCTTGTCGCTCGATCACCGCCAACACCTCACGGTGTTGTGAGGCAATAACTGCCGGCACGCCGCGCTTTAAGATTCCAGCTTTCTCAGTCGCAATTTTCTCCAGGCTATCACCCAGGAAGTCGGTGTGATCCACCGAGACGCGGGTGATGATTGTTTCCAACGGACTATCGACGACGTTTGTTGCATCCAGCCGTCCGCCGAGACCAACTTCCATCAGCAGCACATCTGCCGGATGTCGTGCAAACAGGATGAGCCCCGCGGCCGTTGTAATTTCGAACACAGTAATCGGTGCGCCCGCATTGGCCAGCTCGCATTCCTCCATGGCTGCTATCAGCTCTTCGTCGGAAACCAGCTTGCCTTCGCCCGATTTGCCAATCCGGAATCGTTCGTTGAAACGCACCAGATGCGGTGATGTGTAGGCATGCACGCGTTTGCCCGCGGCCTCCAGGATCGCGCGCAGGAAGGCGATGGTAGAGCCTTTGCCGTTCGTCCCGGCGACATGAATCACTGGTGGCAATTTTCGCTCAGGATGGCTTAGCGCTGCGAGCAGGCGCTGCACACGATCGAGTGACAGGTCGATGCGCTTGGGATGCAGCGCAGTCAAACGTGAGACGAGGGAGTCGATGTGATTCATGCAGCTTTCGCGAGTTCGCAATTGTCATCGATATATGTGGCACAGTCTTGCCCCGCCAAGCGAGATGGCCGGGTCGAGCCCGGCCATGACAAAGGCAAGGCATCAGCTAAGCGTGTGCCGGAACGGGTAATTGCTGTTGGCCGCCCAGCGCCGGTGCCGGTGCCCTGGTCAGCAGGCGGCACAACTCGGCAAGCGTCGCGCGCAATTTGTGCCGGTGCACGACCATATCAACCATACCGTGCTCCGCGAGATATTCTGCACGCTGAAAGCCCTCTGGTAATTTTTCACGGATGGTTTGCTCGATCACACGCGGGCCGGCGAACCCTATCAACGCCCCTGGCTCAGCGATCTGCACGTCTCCAAGCATCGCATAAGACGCAGTGACGCCGCCGGTGGTGGGGTTGGTTAGCACAACGATGTAGGGCTTGCGCGCTTCGCGCAGCATCTGCACCCCGACTGTCGTACGCGGGAGCTGCATGAGCGAAAGAATGCCTTCCTGCATGCGTGCGCCGCCGGAGGCCGCAAACATGATGAACGGCGTCTGCCGGCGCACAGCCGTTTCCAGACCGGTAATCACTGCCTCTCCAGCCGCCATGCCGAGTGAGCCGCCCATGAAGTCGAAATCCTGAACGGCGATCGTAACCATCTGGCCTTCAAGCCGTCCGATGCCGAGCTTTACTGCATCCTGCAATCCGGTCTTGGTGCGCGCATCTTTTAGCCGGTCGGCATAACGGCGCTCATCGCGAAACTTGAGCGGATCGATCGGCACTTCAGGCAAGGCGACATCTTCAAACTCGCCGCCGTCAAACATGGCCTTCAGCCGCATCGGCGCGCTGATGCGCATGTGATAATTGGAGCTTGGGATGACGAACTGATTGGCCTCGACGTCTTTGTAAAAGACGAGTTGCCCGGTCTCTGGACATTTGATCCAGAGATTTTCCGGAGTCTCGCGGCGCAGGAAACTGCGAATCTTCGGCCGTACGACGTTGGAGATCCAATTCATGGTTCGCCTATATAGAACCGATTCGGCGAAATTATAACCGCTGGCTCGGCCTAATGTTCATTCCGCTGCCGCACGATGGGCGGAACGCACACCTTGTGCCAGCACGGACACCAGATTGGTCACCGCCTTTACCGATCCAGGGCCGGCTTTGCCATTCTCATCGAGGCTTTGGCGCAAAGCGTCGACAAGTGCCGATCCGACCACCACGCCATCGGCACCTTCCGCGATGGCGCGGGCCTGTTCGGCAGTCCTCACGCCGAAACCGACCGCAACGGGAAGCCTGGTGTGGCGCTTGATACGTGCAACTGCCGCAGTCGCCTTGGTGGTATCCGGCGCGGCCATGCCCGTTATGCCCGTTACAGACACGTAATAGACAAACCCCGAGGTGTTGGTGAGCACTGTGGGCAGACGCTTATCGTCGGTTGTAGGCGTTGCCAGCCGGATGAAGTTAAGCCCCGCTTTCAAAGCCGGCAGGCAAAGCTCTTCATCCTCCTCGGGCGGCAGGTCCACAACGATGAGGCCATCGACTCCTGCCGCTTTGGCATCGGCAAGGAAGCGGTCGCTGCCATAAACGTATATCGGATTGTAGTAGCCCATCAGCACGATGGGCGTTTCGTCATCTTCTTTGCGGAGTTCGCGCACCAACGCCAGCGTCTTGGTCGTCCGTTGGCCGGATTTAAGTGCGCGCAAGCCGGCTGCCTGAATCACAGGGCCATCGGCCATCGGGTCGGTAAATGGCATGCCGAGTTCGATGACGTCAGCTCCAGCCTTCGGCAATGCCTTGGCAATGGCGAGTGACGTCTCGTAGTCAGGATCTCCCGCCATGGTGAAAGTCACCAGCGCGGCGCGGCCCTCCTTCTTCAGAGCGGCGAAGCGGCGATCGATGCGGGTGTTCATCGAATCTTGCTTCCAAGAAAGGCTTCGACCGACGCCAGGTCCTTGTCGCCGCGGCCGGAAAGATTGACCACCATGAGGTGACCCTTCGGCTTCTTCGCCGCGATTTCCGATACCTTGGCCAGCGCATGTGCCGCTTCCAGGGCCGGGATGATGCCTTCCAGCTTGCTGCACAATTGAAACGCCGCGACAGCTTCGCCATCAGTGGCCGAAAGAAATTTCACGCGGCCCAGGTCCTTGAGCCAGGCGTGCTCTGGGCCAATGCCGGGATAATCGAGACCCGCAGAAATCGAGTGCGCTTCTTCGATCTGACCGTCGTCATCCATCAACAAATAAGTCCGGTTGCCGTGCAACACGCCCGGCCGGCCGCCAGCAATCGAGGCAGCGTGTTTGCCGCTCTTTAGTCCATGACCGGCTGCTTCCACGCCGTAGATCTCGATCGAGCGCTCATCGAGGAATGGATGGAATAGGCCCATGGCATTGGAGCCACCACCGATGCAGGCGATCAGCGAATCGGGAAGCCGACCTTCGGCGGCCTGCATCTGTTCACGCGTTTCGCGCCCGATGATCGACTGGAAATCGCGCACCATTGCCGGGTAAGGATGCGGCCCGGCGACAGTGCCGATGCAGTAGAACGTATCGCTGACATTGGTGACCCAGTCGCGCAGAGCCTCGTTCATAGCGTCTTTGAGCGTGCGCGCGCCAGACTCAACCGCGCGCACTTCCGCACCGAGAATTTTCATGCGCAACACATTCGCCTTTTGCCGTTCGACGTCGACCGCGCCCATGTACACGATACACGGCAAGCCAAACTTGGCGCACAGCGTGGCAGTGGCAACGCCGTGCATCCCCGCGCCGGTCTCAGCAATAATACGTGTCTTGCCCATGCGCAGGGCCAGCATGATCTGGCCGAGCACATTGTTCACCTTGTGTGCACCAGTGTGGTTGAGCTCTTCGCGCTTGAAATAGATTTTGGCGCCGCCACAATGTTGCGTAAGCCGTTCCGCGAAATAAAGCGGCGACGGCCTTCCAACATAAGTCGCGAGATGGCCATCCATTTCTTTCCGGAATGCGGGATCGGCCTTGGCTTTGGCATAAGCCTTCTCGAGCTCAAGGATGAGTGGCATCAGCGTCTCGGCGACAAAGCGGCCGCCATAAATACCGAAATGGCCGCGCTCGTCCGGACCAGTGCGGAATGAATTGGGCTGCTGTAAGGTCATCCGGGTAGCCCTTACTTGACCGAGCGCACGATCGACGCCTCGCCAAGCTGGAGATGAGGCGAAAACAGCTCAGCCTCGACCAACCGCGCAGCGCGGATGAAAGCGCGGATTTTATCCAGGTCCTTTTCTCCTGGTGCGCGTTCAACGCCGGAGGATACGTCCACGCCCGAAGCTCGGGTAATACGCAGCGCTTCCGCTACATTGTCGGCATCGAGCCCACCAGAAAGCATGAAGGGGATGCCGGCATTGATGTCCTTGAGAAGCGTCCAGTCGAACGCCTTGCCCAAGCCACCCGGCCGGGTCGCACCCTTGGGTGCGCGCGCGTCAAAGATCAATCGGTCCGCGACCTGCGCATACTGACGGATTGGGGATAGGTCTTCCCGCTCCGCGATCGGCAGAGCCTTCATGACCGGCAAGCCAAACCGCGCACGCACCGCAACGACCCGCTCCGGGGTTTCGCTGCCGTGAAGTTGCAATATGTCCGGTTTGAGTGCTGCAACGATGCCGAGCAACGTGTCGTCATTGGCATCGACCGTGAGCGCAACCTTGTCGGCGCGGCCCTGCACCCGCTGCCCGAGCGTGCGGGCGGCCTCCAACCCGAGATGGCGTGGGCTCGGCGGGAAAAACACGAAACCGACCAGATCGGCCCCGAAATCAAGCGCCGCATCAAGCGCTTGCGTGGTTTTGAGGCCGCAAATTTTGATCAACAGGGGCATTGTGAGGCGCGTTCTAGCGCCTTCTCCATTTGGCCGCAAAGCCGAACCGCCGGGCTGAATTAAGGAATTGGCGGCGGAATGACCGTGTATGGAGCGGGCTCCCGCGCCGCCGCCGGCGGCTCGGCAGCAAAGCGCCGACGGATGGCATCCAGCTCCTGGTGCAGAACACGGACCTCGCTATCGAGCTTGCGGGCGGTCCGTCTCCACTTGGTCTGGCCGATCCAAGCGGCAGCGCCTCCGATCAGCACGCCAAGAATGAGGAGGGCAAAGATGAGAGCGAACAGCGGCAAGGTCGCCGCATATGCCGGACTTGTCGAGGAGAACGGATCGAATGAGACCGTCACCGACTGCCGATTTGCCACCGCGAAGGCAATCAGGATCACCGCCAGCGGAACGACGATAAGCGTCGAGACGATTCTACGGAGCACCGTTGGCGTCCTCTGTCCAAAAAAGTGATGGCCGGGACGAAACCGGCCATGACCTTAGCATTCCGACAGTTGCAGAAACCAGAAGCCCTAGACTGCGCCGGGCTTGTTGAGCCGTTCGCGCATTTCCTTTCCGGTCTTGAAGAATGGTACCGACTTCTGGTCGACAGCAACATGCGCCCCGGTGCGTGGATTCCGGCCGGTGCGGGCTGGCCTGTGCTTGACTGAAAAGGCACCAAATCCGCGCAGTTCGACGCGGTCACCCTTCGCCATCGCGCTGGTGATCTCGCCGAGGATCGCGTTAACGATGTTCTCAACGTCGCGCTGATAGAGGTGGGGATTCTGGGCCGCAATGCGCTGGACGAGTTCTGACTTGATCATCGACGCCGCCCTACCCAGTCAATTGGATGATGGAGGGTGCCAAAGCGCCAAGAGACCGTCAAGATTGAGTCGCTCCACTGCCTGCACTGCACCCCATTCCTCGATGCGGTGCGCAATGACGTTCAATCCCACCGCCTCAAAGGTCCAGGCGGCTACGTGCAGGAAAGAAAGCTCGCTGAACCGCGGTTGCAGCGAATAATCGCGCACCGGCGTGTTGGCCGGCACCTTCTTTTCCTTCTCCAGCCAAGCCAGCGCAGCCTTCTCGTTGCCGAGCCCATCAACCAGTTTGAGGCCAACCGCCTGACGGCCAGTGAAAACGCGGCCGTCCGACACCTGCGCAAGCAGACCATCATCCATATTGCGACGATCTTTCACCAGGCCTTTGAACCAGGCATATGAGTCGAGCACGATCGCCTCGATCGCCGCACGCGCTTGCGGGCTGGTCGGTTCGAAACCGTTAGGTGCGGCCTTCAGCGGCGAAGATTTCACCTCTTCCACCTTGATGCCAATGGTCTTCAGTACATCTGTGAAGTTCGGATACTGAAACAGTACCCCGATTGAACCAACCAATGAGGTTTCCTGCGCCACGATGTGCTCGGCTGAAAGTGCGGCGATATAGGCGCCGGATGCGGCAAGTCCATCGACCACCACGACCATCGGCTTCTTGCCCTGCAATTCGCGCAAGGCATCGTAAAGCTGCTCTGAGCCGGCGGTGGTGCCACCAGGACTATCGATGTGTACGATCACAGCACGCGCGCGCGAGCGCCCGAGCCGGGCGAGCGCCTCTGTGCGATCCTGATTGCCGCGGATCAAGCCTTGAACCTTAATGCGGGCGATATAGGCGCCCGGCGGCATAAAGCGGCTCCCGGGCACAAGCACCAGTGTTGTGCCAACGATCGCAAGCACGGCGATCACCAGGGCGCTGACGCGCCAAAACGTAAGCTTGCGCCGCATACGGCGACGGTCGACGATGGCATCGGCATCGAGCGACATGGCTTCGCTCCTTCAATTAAATCATAGGTGGCCAGCCCCGGGCGAGACCCCGGGGGCAACGCATTCCATGGCGAAAGCAGCCAGCCGCTTACTCCTCGGCCTTTTCCGTTTCCGCTTCGGGCTTGTCGCCAGCCCGCTGCTTGAGCGCAGCGCCCAAGATATCCCCGAGCGAGGCACCTGAATCGGCGGTGCCATATTGGGCAATCGCCTCTTTCTCCTCAGCGACTTCCAGCGCCTTAATAGAAACGCCAACTTTGTGAGTCTTGCGATCGAACTGGGTGACGCGGGCGTCTACTTTCTGGCCGACCGAAAAACGCTCAGGACGCTGCTCGCCACGCTCGCGCGCAAGATCGGCACGCTTAATGAAAGCGCTGAGCTCGGTACCGACGATCTTCACATCGATACCGGACTCCTTCACTTCCGTCACTTCGCAGGTCACCACCGAACCTTTCTTGAGGTCACCGGCGGACTCCATCGGATCGCCCGCGAGCTGTTTGACGCCGAGCGAAATGCGCTCCTTCTCGACATCGACATCAAGAACCTGCGCCTTGACCATGTCGCCCTTCTTGTATTCCTCGATGACCTGCTCGCCCGGGCGCTTCCAGTCGAGATCGGACAGATGGACCATGCCATCCACATCGCCGTCGAGGCCAAGGAACAGGCCGAACTCGGTCTTGTTCTTGACCTCGCCTTCGACGGTGGACCCTGGCGGATGTTTCTCCACAAACACTTCCCATGGGTTACGTATGGTCTGTTTGAGGCCGAGGGAGATGCGGCGCTTCACCGGATCAACCTCGAGGACTTGCACTTCTACTTCCTGCGAGGTCGACACGATCTTGCCTGGATGAACGTTTTTCTTGGTCCACGACATTTCTGACACGTGGATCAGCCCCTCGATGCCGGGCTCAAGTTCCACAAAGGCGCCGTAGTCGGTGATGTTGGTGACGCGCCCCTTGAAACGGGCTCCCACCGGATACTTGCCCTCGATGCCCTGCCAGGGATCATCGAGCAATTGCTTCATGCCGAGCGAGATACGATGCGTCTCGTGGTTGATCTTGATAATCTTGACCTTCACCTGCTGGCCGATATTGAGCACCTCGGTGGGATGATTGACGCGCCGCCAGGCAATATCGGTAACATGCAGCAATCCGTCGATGCCGCCGAGATCCACGAATGCGCCGTAATCGGTAATGTTCTTCACGACGCCGTCGATGACCTGACCTTCTTCGAGGTTCTGCACCAGTTCCTGGCGCTGTTCGGCGCGCGTCTCTTCAAGCACAGTACGGCGCGAAACCACGATGTTGCCGCGACGGCGATCCATTTTCAGGATCTGGAACTGCTGCGGCGCATTCATCAGAGGGGTGACATCGCGGATCGGGCGGATATCGACTTGCGATCGTGGTAGGAACGCCACGGCGCCGTCGAGATCGACGGTGAAGCCGCCTTTGACCTGGTTGAAGATGACGCCCTGGACCTTTTCGCTACTGTTAAATGCCTTTTCCAGCTTCCCCCAGCTCTCCTCGCGCCGCGCCTTGTCGCGCGACAGCACCGCCTCGCCGAGCGCGTTCTCGACGCGCTCGAGATAGACTTCGACCTCGTCTCCAACCTTGAGAGCGGCCTGCCGTCCGGGCCCGGTGAATTCACGTAGGGCCACGCGTCCTTCCGTTTTCAGACCGACGTCGATGACGGCGAATTCCTTTTCGATGCCGACAACTTTGCCCTTGATGACGGAACCTTCTTGAAGGTTTCCGCCGCCAAAGGTTTCATCGAGCAACTTGGCGAAGTCTTCACGCGAGGGTGCAGTAGCGGTGGCCATGGAGTCTCCTGTTTGCGGTGCGCCGGCGGGTTTGAATGGCGTTCCAATTGCGCGGGCCGAAGGTCCCGCAGACCAACGGCGACCCCCGGAAATCCCGGATGGCCGGCGCTAAATACCGTGCTTTCGGAACGATGGTTCGATCAGGCGCGCTTTACGCAAAGGCTCGAGCGGGGCTTTGTCCTCCAACACGAGGCGCGGTCAACCGCGTCCTCGGCCCGCTCGGGTGGCCTCGACGATGTCGATGGCGGCCCGGATGGCCGCGTCTATATCCAAATGTGTGGTATCGAGCAAGTGTGCATCCTGCGCTTGTTTTAGGGGTGCGGCGGCGCGGTTTTGGTCACGTTCGTCTCGTTTGCGGATATCGGCCAACACCTCAGCCTCATCGATATTCCGACCCTGCGCCTTGTATTCGGCGGCGCGGCGACGGGCGCGGACCTCGGGCGTCGCAGTGACGTAAACCTTAACGTCGGCATTTGGGCAAATGACGGTGCCAATATCGCGGCCATCGAGCACCGCCCCCGGTGGCTTGGCGGCGAACTCGCGCTGGAACGCGACCAATGCCGCGCGGACCTCAGGAATTGCAGAAACGATCGAAGCAGTTTCACTAATGCTATAGGCCTTGAGAACGACTTCGTCGAAACGCGAGGGATCGAGCGCCTTGGCGGCGGCAGCTGCAGCGCCGACATCGTTCGGACCTCGCCCTTCATCAATGAGCGCCTTGGCAACGGCGCGATAGATCAGGCCAGTGTCGAGGTGGCGTAAGCCATAGTGAGCGGCTAGCCGCTTGCCGAGCGTCCCCTTGCCCGACGCTGCCGGTCCATCGATAGCGATGATCATGTCAGGTCTGCGCCAATCGAACGCATCAAATCGACGAAGCCCGGAAAGCTGGTCGCGATGACCGCGCTATCGTCAATGCGCACCGCATTTTCGCTGGCAAGTCCCATCATCAAGGCGGCCATAGCGATACGGTGATCCATGTGCGTCTTCACCTCGCCGCCACCACCCGGGCGGCCCTTGCCTTGAACGATCAGATCGTCGCCTTCAATTTCGACTGCGACACCGTTGGCGCGCAACATGTCGGCGGTTGCCACCAGCCGGTCGGATTCCTTCACGCGCAACTCTTTCAAGCCGCGCATCCTCGTAATCCCTTCCGCGAAGGACGCAGCGATTGCCAGAATGGGATACTCGTCGATCATCGACGGCGCGCGCTCGGGCGGTACATCCACACCCTTAAGCGCAGACGTGCGCACGCGTAGATCAGCAACTTCCTCTCCGCTATCGTCGCGCTTTTCCAGCGCTTCGATGCTGGCACCCATCTCGCGCAAAGTGGTCAGCAAGCCGGTACGCAATGGATTGGTCATCACCGCCTCAACGATCAGTTCGGACCCCGGCACGATCAGCGCCGCGACCAGAGGAAATGTCGCCGACGAAGGATCCGCCGGCACCAGCACATTCGCCGGCTCAAGCTCGGGCTGACCTTGCAGGACAATTCGACGCCCATGATCCCCGTGCGGCTTGCTGCTGACGTTCGCGCCGAAATGCTTCAGCAATCGTTCGGTGTGATCGCGCGTCGCCTCTGCTTCGATCACAGTTGTTTCACCCGGCGCAGCGAGCCCAGCGAGCAGCACCGCCGATTTGAGTTGCGCTGACGGCACCGGCGGTTCGTAAACGATTGGAATTAGGTCAGCTGCGCCATGCACCGTTAGCGGCAATCGTCCGCCGTCGGTGACTTGAACGATGCGCGCGCCCATCTTTTCCAGGGGGTCGAGCACACGGCGCATGGGCCGGCTGCGCAAGGAGTCATCGCCATCAAACGTGGCCGTCACCGGCGCACCCGCGACCGCGCCGATCACCAGCCGACAGCCGGTGCCTGAGTTGCCAAAATCGAGCGCTCGGGCTGGCTGTGCGAACCCCCCGACGCCGACACCATGAACGCGCCAGCTATTATCACTGGCACGCTCCACACGCGCGCCCAGCGCACGCATGGCGTCGGCGGTATGCAAGACATCCTCACCTTCCAGCAGCCCCGAGATGGTGGTTTCGCCGACCGTAAGGGCTCCCAGGATCAGGGCCCGGTGGGAGATCGATTTATCGCCTGGTACGCGGACACGGCCCTGCACGGGGCCGCCATGGCGGGCAGTTAGCGGCATTAATTCTGCAGGGCTCACCGGGCGGTATCCTTAAAATCTGCGCCGTCCTACCACGCAGCCGCGCGCGCCGTCATCCCGCCGCTTTTGTCATCATCGCCAAGCGCGCGTGCGCTATTGACAGGGGCCTTGCAACTAGCCAAGTGAAGCACCGATTTAAAGGACCCTGCGAGGAACCTCGACTGTGGCGAAACCCGATCTCGGCACCAAGCGCGTCTGTCCCGATACTGGTCGTAAGTTTTACGATCTCAACAAGACGCCGGTAATTTCACCGTATACAGGCAAAGTTGTACCGATCGCAGCGCCGGCGCCTCCGCGCGCGCGGCCTGAACCGGCAGCAGCGACACGGCCAGCGCCGGTGGTGCCAACTGAAACCATCGTACCGGAGACCGCGGACGCCGAATTCGTTTCGCTCGAGGACGCCGAGGCCGAGCAGCAGGGCAAGAAGCCGGCCGCGGCCGACGCCACTGCCGCGGCAGGCGAAGAGGAAGAAGTCGAAATAGGCGACGAGAGCCTCGACGATGCCGCCTTCATCGAAGAACAGGAAGAGGGTGACGCCGACGTGACTGATATCATCGGCGAGTCGATTGAGAAGGAAGAAGAAACCTGAATACGTTCGCCGCTTACCGAGAGCGGCGATCGATTTTTACGAATCGGGGCCATAGCTCAGATGGGAGAGCGCGTGAATGGCATTCACGAGGTCGGCGGTTCGATCCCGCCTGGCTCCACCAGCTTTCGCCGCTTCCGGCAAGCCGCCCAACCGCCCAACCGGGCGGTTTTTTTTCGCTCGTGCTGCGCGCAAACCAGTGCTGACAAGGCACGGCACGACATTGCATGATGGCGGCAAACGGGGGGACGCGCATGCAAGGCAAGATCGCGCTCGAGGAACATTTCGCCATCGAAGCGACGCTCGGCGATTCGCAGGTCTTTGGCGGACACGTCTGGAAGGATCTGAGCCATCGCCTGCTCGACATCCAGGACACGCGGCTAGGCGAAATGGACAAGTACGGGATCGAAATGATGATCCTGTCGCTGAATGCCCCGGCAATCCAGGCAATCCACGACGTAAAGACTGCGATCGCGGTAGCAAAACGGGCGAACGACTTGCTGGCCAGCGAAGTGCGCAAGCGGCCCGGCCGTTTTGCTGCCTTCGCCGCGCTACCGATGCAGGACCCGGAAGCGTCAGCCATCGAGCTCACACGCTGCGTCAAAGAGCTCGGAATGGTCGGTGCATTGGTGAATGGGTTTTCCCAGATCGGCACGCCGGACAACGTTACTTACTACGATCTGCCGCAATACCGGCCATTCTGGCGCGCGGTCGAAACACTCGATGTTCCATTCTATCTTCATCCGCGCAATCCGCTTCCAAGCTGGACAAAATTCTACGAGGGCCACAACTGGATGCTCGGGCCGAACTGGGCCTTCGCTGCAGAAACAGCGGTGCATGCGCTGCGCCTGATCGGCAGCGGTTTGTTCGACGAGTGCCCGCGATTGAAGATGGTGCTCGGCCATATCGGCGAAGGCATTCCGGTTTATCTTTGGCGCATCGACAATCGCAACGGCTGGATGAAGGCGCCGCATAAATATCCGGCAAAGCACGGAGTCGCGCACTACTTCCGTAAGCACTTCCACCTCACCACATCGGGAAATTTCGACACGCCCGCGCTCGTCAATGCCATGACTGTAATGGGCGCCGACCGTGTGATGTTCTCGGTCGATTGGCCGTTCGAGGACGTCGGGGAAGGCGCGCAATGGTTCGACAAGGCTGAAATCAGCGAGGGTGACCGCGCGAAAGTCGGCCGCGCCAACGCGATCAAGCTGCTCGGGCTACCGCTGCGCTAGTTCAGCGCATGCGATAACGTTCGACTGCCTTCTTGTCCCAGCTCATGCCATTACCGGGACGTGAAGGCGTCACAGCTTTCCCATCAACGATCGCGAGCGGCTCCTCGACAAGCACGTTCGCCCAGTCGACATATTCAAGGAAATGGCAGGTCGGCGTAGCAGCGAGCAGATGTGCGCTCACTTCCGGAAAAAGATGTGACGACATTTGAATACGGTTTGCAGCGGCAATCTCAGCCGCCAGCCGCCAGCCGGTGACTCCGCCGATGCGTTCAAGGTCGGGCATCACATAGTCGGATGCATGGTGTTCGAGCGCGACCGTCATCGCGGCCGGAAGCGAGAAGTTCTCGCCGATCTGGATCGGAACCTTGAGTTCGCGCGCAAGTTTCGCTGCGGCAACGTAATCGTCGTGG
>DASWAK010000562.1:0-7163 GCA_036391175.1 Pseudolabrys sp. | reverse complement strand
AACCACGCGCAGATTGAGCCGCATGCCTGCCTCGCCGACTATGATCCGCTAACCGCGCGACTTACCGTCCAATCTGTATCCCAGGTTGGCTATTACTTGCACCTCATGCTCGCGCGATGCCTCAAGATGGATTCCTCACGCATCCGCGTGGTGAAGCCGTTTGTTGGCGGCGGGTTCGGTGCGCGCGTCGAAGTCCTCAATTTTGAAATCATAACAGCACTTTTAGCCCGCGCCGCGGCTGGAAAAGTCCTCATGCAATTGAGCCGGGAGGAGACGTTTCTGACCCACCGGGCACGCCCACAAACGGACATGATATTGCAGATTGGAATGCGGCGCGACGGCAAAATTACCGCTTGCACTTGCGAAGTTGTGCAGCGTGGCGGCGCCTATGCTGGATACGGCATTGTAACGATCTTGTATGCCGGTGCGCTATTACAAGGGCTGTATGATATCCCGGCGATCAAATACAACGGCTATCGCGTCTATGCTAATCTGCCGCCATGCGGCGCCATGCGCGGTCACGGATCTGTCAATACGCGCCACGCCTTCGAATGCCTGCTCGACCGCATGGCCCGCGACCTTGGGCTTGATCCATTTGCAGTGCGTCGCGCCAATCTTCTGCATGCGCCGACCCGCACCCTGAACGATCTGATGGTCAATAGCTATGGCCTAGCGGAGTGCCTTGATCGCGTCGAGCGTGCCAGCGGTTGGCGCGACCGCATTGGTAAGTTGCCGGCGGGCAAGGGACTCGGCATGGCTTGCTCGCACTACGTCAGCGGCGCGGCCAAGCCCATTCATTGGACCGGCGAGCCGCACGCGGTCGTGAATATACGGCTCGATTTCGACGGCGGCATCACCGCGCTGACCGGCGCCGCCGATATTGGTCAAGGTTCTTCGACCATGGTGGCCATTTCAGTCGCGGAAACGCTCGGCGTAGCCCTCGATCGCATCAGAGTGATCGCGGCGGATAGCGCCGTGACCCCAAAAGATAACGGGGCATATTCGTCCCGCATTACCTTTATGGTTGGCAATGCCGCCATCGATGCGGCAAAAAAGCTTAAGGCAATCCTGGTGGACGCGGCCGCGCGTAAACTCGAAGCGCGGCCTGACGATATCGAACTGGTCGGCGAAGTCTTTCGCATTGACAGCGGCCAACAAAGCAGCCTTCCGTTTGCCGAAGTAGTGAAAGCCGCGCTGGTCGACCGCGGCGCAATCACAGTCAGCGGAACCTTTACTTGCCCACCGGAATCGCAGGGAGGCCGTCATAAGGGTGGAGCCGTCGGCTCAACCATGGGCTTCAGTTACGCCGCACAGGTCGTAGAAGTCAGCATCGACGACGCAACTGGTGCAGTGAGCGTCGACAAGGTCTGGGCCGCGCTGGATTGCGGGCACGCCATTAATCCATTGGCCGTGGAAGGGCAGATTCAAGGATCGGTATGGATGGGAATGGGGCAAGCAATGTGCGAGGAAACCCGCTACCTCGATGGCTTGCCAGGCCATGCAAGCTTTCTTGAATATCGCATGCCAACTGCCGCGGAATCTCCGCCGATTGAGGTCCAAATCGTGGAAAGCCGGGATCCGTTCGGGCCGTTTGGCGCCAAGGAAGCAAGCGAAGGTGCCCTCGCCGGTTTCCCCCCAGCTTTGGTCGCCGCGATAGCCAACGCAATCAATATCGATCTCGATGAACTACCAGTGACGCCTGACCGCATTATGGATGCGCTGACCCAGCGCCGACGGCAGGCGAGGCTCGCGAGCACCCTCAAGGCCACATCATGAGTACATCTTTGACCGAGTTCCATCTTGTCCAGCCGGGCACCATCAATGAAGCGATTGCGGCGCGCCTCAAGCAGCCGGATAGCCGCTTCATCGCAGGCGGCACGGACCTCATCGTGAACATGCGGCGCGGCATTACCCGCCCCGATCTGCTTGTCGATCTTTCAGGCATCGACGAACTGACCGAGGTTACGGCCAATGAGCTTGGCATGGTGATCGGCACAGGCGTGACTCTGGCCGCACTTACTCGCAACTCAGAGATCGCCGGTCGTTACCGCGCGCTTGTACAAGCAGCTGAAGCAATTGCCGCGCCAGGCCACCGCGCTATCGGGACGGTTGGCGGCAATTTGTGTCTTGATACACGCTGCGTCTACTACAATCAGAGCGAATGGTGGCGGCGCGCAAATGCTTACTGTCTGAAAAACCGCGGCGATGTTTGCCACGTCGCCCCGCAGGGACAACGCTGCCACGCCGCCTTTGCTGGCGATCTTGCGCCCGCCCTGCTTGTTTTCGGTGCCGAAATCGACATCGCCGGCCCACAAGGCCAGCGCCGGATACCACTAAGCGAGCTCTATATCGAAGATGGCAAGGCTCACCTTGCCTTGGCCGACGGCGAACTTCTTGTAGCTCTTCACCTTCCCGCAAATCCACCGCCGTCGGCCTATGCTAAAGTTCGGCTACGGGGCGCCATCGACTTTCCACTGGCTGGCGTGGCAGTTGCGCTCACGGCAACCGGTTCGAAAATTAAGTCGCTCCGCATCGCGCTGACGGGCACAAATTCGCGACCGTTCCTTCTTGTCGGCACAGAAACGTTTACCGGCCGACCAGTCGATGAAAAACTGTTGCATGAGCTCGATCGGCTTGTGCAGAAGCAAGTCCAGCCCATGCGAACGACGATTGCATCCGCTAATTATCGTCGTGTCGCAGTCGCTGCGTTGGCCCGGCGTTTGACCGCAAAACTTTTCGCTGAAAGCGTCGCCTAATCCCGCTTCGCAAGCGGTCGCTATCGCTCGAACCCCGGCGTTGTTGACTCATGTCGGCGGAATAACGGCCGTTGCTTCCAGTTCGATCTTTGCCGGCGCGTCGAGAAGATCGGCAACAAAAATCATGCTCATGGTCGGGTAATGGTTTCCCATCAGCGCCTTCCATATGCGTCCGAGTTCGCGCCGGCCCGCGAGATAGGCACGCTTATCAATACAATAGGCGGTCAGCCTGCAGATGTGACTCGGCTTCCCACCTGCCTCGACAAGAATTGCGAGTATGTTTTTGAGCGCCTGCTCGAACTGCGGAACCAGTTCTTGGCTTTGGAAATGCTGAGTAGCGTCCCAGCCAACCTGGCCGGAAATGAACACGATGCGGCCAGCTGAAACGCTGATCCCGTTGGAATAACCGACCGGCGGCGACCAGCCTGGCGGATGGAGAATCTTCATGAAAACCTCTCGATCGTTCGCTACCGTACGGTTCGCAAGGTCCCGCGCACCGCGCTGCGATCGTCCGCAGCAAGAGCACGCAATTTAGCCACGTCTCTCACAATGACGTGCGAAGCTTCGACCGTCACCCCGACGGACCTTAATCTTGCAAACGCACGCGACAGCGATTCGGGCGTTAACCCAAGTTGACCGGCGATCAAAACCTTATCGTATGGCAGCGCCAGTGCGCACTGGCCTTGCTCCGCTAATGATAGTGACGCGAGAAACTCGGCGACCCGCTGCACGCCACTTTGCGCCTTTAGGTGCTCGACTTGCTGCACCAGGTGATGCATGTGCTGTGAGATCGAGGCGACCATGGCCAGTGCAATATCGGGAGTTTCGCGAATGCAACGAACGATATGATCGGCTGGGATGCGTCCAACGCGCGCGTTACTTACGGCTTCAACTGTCGAGAGGTATCGACTTCCGGTGAAAGCAGCTGCCTCAGCGAAACTCTGGCCTTTGGTCATTATATCGATCACGGTTTCATCACCGGCAGGCGTACTGCGATAAAGTTTTACCCACCCGTCGATGACAATAAAAAACGCTGTCGCCGGTTCGTCCTGCCGAACGATCCATTCATGTGGACGCAACATAATGGCAGTTGCGGGCGCAATGATGTGCTCAACGGTCTCGGGCTTCAGCCCCCGAAACACCGCTATTCGGGAAATAATTTGGAGATCGCCGGCCGTCAATTTGGAAGACATGCCATGGCCTCTATCATAGCAACCTAACTCAAGATTCCGATCGAGCCGGCCGCCTTGATCAGGATCAATGCCGGATCCGGCGGGTTTCGATGCTGCAGCGCACACCTCGGTCGCACACCAGGGATTCGGATCATTCGGGAGTATTGCGGGATAAGCGCTACCTCCTAAAGACGCGGTTGGTTCTGCCGGCGTGACAAGGCCGCTTTCGAACGTACGCTACTGCGAATTCCGCTGCGGCTCACGAGTTTTCGCATGGTTGCTATTGTAACCGAGCCGAGTGTTGCTCGGGCGATATTGTCAATTTCGCCCAGAATCTGGCGTAGAGCCTGACCTTCGGGCGTTGCATCCGCGGCTTCGGTGTCTTGCTCTACGGCACTTGAATCTTCGAACAGTTTGACCACATCCAACAGCGTGGTTCGCCTCGCATTTCCAACGAACTGATATCCGCCACCTGCGCCGCGAACCGATCGGACAAGGCCAGCCCGGCCCATTACATGCATGACCTTGGCCAGGTGGTGGCTTGAAACGCCGTACTTTTGGCCAATGTCGGCAACGGAAAGCTGAACGCCTTCACGCTCGGCTAATTCCAGAATCGCAAATATCGCAAGCCGGGTAGAAATCTGTAACTTCATGGCAGTGTCATCCGCATGGCAATCCCCATTCAATCGAGGTCCTTCTCAAGCTGGATGTAAGGCCCGGCCATCATCCCTTCGCCACGGAAGAACAACAGAGGGAGACGGGCATCACTCGCCACCATCGTCCGCATCTTGTTGATGCCCTCTTTCTTGAACTTGCTGGCAATCGCGTCGAACAGCGCAGTTCCAATATTTCGTAGGCGCATTTCAGGTTCGACCGACAGCGCAAATATCCAGCCGCATGGCGTGGAGCCGAATTCCCACGCGCGAATCTCGCCGATAATGAAGCCAACTACGCGCGACCCCACCCGCTCCATGGGAAGCTCCGCAACCAGAAAGAACCGCTCGTGCAGTCGCCGCTTTCCGTAGCGACTGAAGACGTCATTCCAGTAATCGGCCTTGGCAAGTTTTGTTACTCGGGCGTCGAGCGCAATAATCTGCGGGATATCGGCGGCTTGTACGCGCCGCACCTCTATAGCTTCATTGATCTTCATTGCTCGCGTCTTTTTATCCATCGCCAACGCGTCACGGTCTTTCTGCTGCATGAAGGCACAAGGCTAGCATATAATTAGGCATTGTAGTACCGATTTATATAACTTTGTGGCATGCCGTTCGCGAATGCTGACAGCAAACTAAATCAGAGTGACCAACACAGTCGCACGCTTAAATATATTGCCCTGAATCGACGCGCAGCACTTCACCAGTGATGCAGCGGGCAGCATCCGATAACAGGAACAGCACGGCGTTGCTGATGTCTTGCGGATCAGCAAGCTCGGAAAGCACCGCTTCGTCCACGGCTGCGCCCAGGATTTCCTCTGGCAACACACGCGCCATATCGGTCATGACCATGCCGGGCGCTACCGCATTTACCGTGATGCCTTTCGAACCGAATTCCCGAGCTGCGGTCTTGGTCAAGCCGATCAGACCCGCTTTGGCCGCCGCGTAGTTCGCCTGGCCGAATTTGCCGCGCAACCCGTTGATCGACGTGATGTTTACGATGCGGCCGAATCCTTGCTCAGCCATCCGGGGCGCGACAGCGCGAATCATATTGAATGTGCCGGTGAGATTGACATTGAGCACCGCCGCCCAATCGGTATCGCTCATCTTCGCAATCGAGCGGTCGCGGGTGATACCGGCATTGTTGACGAGGAGGGTCGGCGCCTTAGAAAATTCTGCCATCGCAACCCTGACAGCACTGCTGTCCGCGATATCGATACATACAAATCGATGTGGAAAAATCTTAATGCGATCCGGCTCGGTCACATCGAAAACGGATACCTGCGCCCCGGCGTCGCCGAGCGCATCAGCAATAGCCCGGCCGATGCCGCGGCTGCCACCGGTGACGATAGTCCGGTGATCGCGAAAATCAAAGCGCGGTTGGCAGGAAAATTTCGATCTAACGGACACCGATGAAGGCTCAAACAAGGGCTTGCTCGAAACACAACTGTTGGGAAGGAATAAAACCGCTGCGAGCGAGATAGGCGAGCAGATCATGATCCTGCCAGTCGACTTCCGTGCGCACCTTCTCGACACGCAGCGTGCCAAGATTCGTTAGTAATTGTGAGACCAAAGCGCGGCCAACGCCTCTGTTCTGGTAATCCGGATCGACACCGATCGTGTCAATAACCGCTGTGGTTTCAACGCGGCCGAATTCGCCGAGGTCAACCCGCGCCATAATAAAGCCGACAGGCACGCTGTCGAGTTCGGCAACCAGCGAGACGCGAACGTCTGATTCTGTCAGGGCGTCCGCTAGCTTGCGTTGGAAATATTCGGCCCGATCGCGACCAGTAATCCGCCGATCGATCCCCACCAGCGCATGCAGATCCCCTTCGGCCATCGAACGCACCGGAATCCGGTCGCGCGCAAGTGGCCCGTAATCCGCGGCAGCCTGCCCGCTGTAGTTGATTTCGGCGGCCTTCCCCACATGTTGCGGGATGGTGATGCCGGTGCTCCGCCCCATAGCCGTAACTCCTGTCGTCACTCGCCCTCGACCGGCTCCGCCAACGGTGTCAGTACGGAACGTTCCAGCACTAGGCGTGAGGCGAGCTTGAAGCCGGATGCATCGAAGAAATGCAGCAAGCCATGATTGGTCCATTCGGCCTCTGATTGCAGCGATTGTACTTTCTTCTCATGCATGGCCTTCGTAAGCCCGTCCATCAATGCATGGCCAACGCCGCGCTCCTGGCTGTCATGCGCAACACCGACCGCGTCGAGCGTGGCAATGGCCTGGTCACGACCGAATTCGCCGCGCAGGATGCGGGCGAAGGCAAAACCCACAAGCGCGCCGTTGCGGGTGACGCCGACATGAATGAAATCTTCCGGGTGCCGCTTGGCGTGGGCCAGCCGTTTCTCGAAAAAACGGCGGCGCGGCTCACCCACGTGTGCCGAATCGATGGCGATGACGCGTTCAAGATCGGTCGAACATAACGGGCGTACCTTGTTGTCCGTGGTCACGGCAGCATTGTTCATGCAAATGCCTCACATATTCTCGACGTATTCCTGGTAGAGCCGGGCTTCGGTTTCGGCGTCCATGTTGTCTTCAAGCATGGGCAGCAACGCCATGTCTTCTTTTTGAGCGT
>DASWAK010000561.1:0-2517 GCA_036391175.1 Pseudolabrys sp. | reverse complement strand
CAAACCATCCTCGGCTCGCTCGCCAAGACACACCGGCTATTCACAGTCGAAGAAAATCCGCGGCTGTGTGGTTGGGGCGCCGAGATCGTGTCGATCGCGGCCGATGAGGGCTTCTACGATCTGGACGGTCCGCCGGTCCGCATCACCACGCCGCATATTCCGCTGCCGGCAGCCGATATTCTGGAAGACGTCGTGCTGCCAACACCGGATCGCATCGCGGAAACGGTGCGGCGGAGCTTGGGGAGTTAGACAGCCGCTCGTCCCCGCGACAGCGGGGACCCAGTCTTTGCGAAAAACTGGATTCCCGCTTACGCGGGAATAAGCGGAAAAATTGAGAGGTAAGGTTATGTACGAAAATCTTCTCGCCAATGTTCCGACCGACCTGTGGATTGGCGGCAAATGGCGCAAAGCTTCCGACGGCGGCCGCTTCGACGTGATCGATCCAGCGACCGAGCGCAAGATTGCCTCGGTTGCCAGTGCGACGGTCGATGACGCCAAGGCTGCACTCGATGCAGCCGAAGGCGCTTTCGAAGGTTGGGCCGGGCGCAAGCCGCGCGAGCGCGCCGAGATCCTGCGCAAGGCCTATGAACTGATCATGCGCGACGCCGAGCGTTTCGCGAAGCTGATCACGTTGGAGAACGGCAAGGCGTTGTCCGATTCACGGGGCGAGGTGGCTTACGCTGCCGAATTCTTCCGTTGGTATGCCGAGGAAGCCGTACGCAATATCGGCGAAGTATCGCGCGCGCCGGCTTCGGGTGCTCGCATTTTCGTGCATCATAAGCCGGCCGGTATCGCAGTCCTGGTGACGCCATGGAATTTCCCGGCGGCTATGGCAACGCGCAAGATTGGACCGGCGCTTGCAGCCGGCTGTCCGGTGGTGTTGAAGCCCGCATCCGACACACCGCTCACAATGCTGGCGCTGATGCCGGCACTGGAGGAAGCCGGCGTGCCTGCCGGCGTGGTCAATGTCATTCCGTCGCGTTCGTCGGGCAAGGTTGTGGGCGCCATGCTTCATGATCCGCGCGTGCGCATCGTCTCCTTTACCGGCTCGACTGAGGTTGGACGTAAGCTTCTGCATGAGGCCGCCGATAACATCGTCAAACCGGCGATGGAGCTAGGCGGGAATGCGCCGTTCATTGTGTTCGAGGACGCCGACATTGATGCTGCTATTGACGGCGCCATGATCGCAAAAATGCGCAACATGGGCGAGGCTTGCACCGCGGCCAACCGCTTCTACGTGCATGAGAAAGTGCACGAGGAATTCGCCAAGAAGCTCACGGCCAAGATGGGCTCGCTTAAAATGGGCAATGGCCTCGACGAAGGCGTCAATCTCGGGCCGCTCGTGAACAAAGACGGTCGCGACAAGGTGATCGAGCTAGTGGACGACGCGGTGAAAAAGGGCGCCAAGGTGCTGATCGGTGGCAAGTTGCCCAACGGGCCCGGATTTTTTTATCCGGCGACGGTGCTGACCAATGTGCCGGACTCGGCCAAAATGCTGAATGAAGAAATCTTCGGACCTGTTGCCTCTATCCAAACTTTCAAGACTGAGGACGAAGCCATCAAGCGCGCCAATGACACAGAATACGGCTTGGTCGCTTATCTTTATACGAAGGATTTGAGCCGCGGCATGCGTGTTTCTGAGAAGCTCGATTTCGGAATGGTTGGACTCAACCGCGGCCTCGTCTCGGATCCTGCGGCGCCATTTGGCGGCACCAAGCAGTCCGGCCTTGGCCGCGAAGGCGCGCACGAGGGAATGATGGAATTCCTCGAGACGCAATACGTATCGGTGAGCTGGTAAAGCGGCAGTAAGTCGAGGGAAATGCGCGTGGACGTCCTGATGCCGCAGCTCGGCGAAACGGTAGCCGAGGGCAAGATCACGAAATGGTTCAAGACGGCTGGCGATGCAGTAAAGCCGGGCGACAACTTGTTCGAGATTGAAACCGACAAGACATCGATGGAAGTGCCGTCGACCACGGCCGGCACGCTTACCGAAATACGGTTTCAGGTTGGCGAGGTCGCCAAGGTCGGCGCGGTGGTCGCGGTTATTTCAGGCTCTGGTTCCGCCGCCGGTTCGAGTCCCGTGAGTGTGCGGTCCCAGGCTCCGACTCCGCCGACGCGTCCAGCGCCTGTTGCTGCAGCGCCGGCCGTACATTTCACACCGATGCCGCGTCCGGCGCTCCCCATGGATCCTTTCCGCGAGGTACGCACGCCCGAGCGAAACTATGGTCCTGCGAAACTCGCCAGCGGTGCGCTGGTGACGCCGCTCGCGCGGCGGCTCGCCGGCGAGCGCGGCATCGACTTGTCGCGCGTCGCTGGTTCGGGTCCGCATGGACGTATTGTCGCACGCGATGTGGAACGGGCGCCGGGTACCGCGCCGGCCGCAATGGCGAGCGGCGCCAGTGCAACGCAGGTGAAGGCGCTCTATGAGGGAGTTGCCTACGAGGAAGTACCACTCGATTCCATGCGCCGCACCATCGCCACGCGGTTGGTCGAAGCGAAGCAGACGATTCAGATCGG
>DASWAK010000560.1:0-3940 GCA_036391175.1 Pseudolabrys sp. | reverse complement strand
GGTGACACCCGGTCTCAGTCTGGTACCGGGCTGGCGGCGAATGCAGGGCTTATTGTTTCGGCCGGGTGATGCGCGTTTCGAGGGCCGGAGCGCACAAGAGGCGCTGAAAATTGCCCTGGCTGATACCGCCGCACTGATGGTCAATCGCAACGCCGGCGCGGGCACACGCGTCCTGATTGATAAACTGCTCAATGGTGTGCGACCGCCGGGCTACGCCAATCAGCCGAAATCCCATAATGCGGTTGCGGCAGCGATTGCGCAGGGTCGTGCCGATTGGGGTCTCGCCATCGGATCGGTGGCGAAACTCTACGGCCTTGGGTTCCTGCCTGTGTCACCGGAGCACTATGACTTTCTCGTCGTGGAGAGCCGGCGAGAGCGTCCGGCGGTCCAGGCATTCCTTGCCGCATTGCGTGATGAGCGTGTGCGCGCGCGTGTGCGCGCGCTCGGCATGGATTCCGGCAACGACTAAATTCTGCCGCGCGCCCGGTTATATTGGACAGCATGATACCGCATTTGATCAAACGTCTAAGCATCAGCTTGGTGCTGCTGTCACTGGTGTTCAGTGCGGCGCAGGCACAGTGGCGCGGCCATGGCGGACCGGTGCGGGCGCTGGCGATCTCTCCGGACGGGATGCAGGCGGTATCGGGCAGTTTCGATACGTCGGCAATTCGCTGGTCGCTTGCTCGCAACGCCGCCGAGCAGGTGTTGCGCTTCCACGATGGTGCAGTGAACGCGGTCGTCTATCTGAAGGACGGGCGCATCGTTACTGCCGGCGCAGACGCGCATATCGCAATCTGGACACCTGCAAAGCAGCAACCCGACAAGATCCTCGATGGTCATACTGGGCCGATCGCGAGCGTGGCGGTGTCGCCCGACGGTACGATCCTCGCCTCCGCATCATGGGATCGCACCATCCGCCTGTGGCCGCTGAATGGTGGCGAACCTCGCGTGCTCGAGGGCAATGCGCAGAACGTTAACGGAGTTGCGTTCTCGCCGGACGGAAAGAATGTAATAAGCGCGGGCTACGACGCAACGATGCGTATCTGGCCGCTCGAAGGTGGTGGCGAGATTGTCCGCAATCTGCCGACGCCGCTCAACACGGTAGCAGTTGCGCCCGACGGCGAAATTGTCGCCGCTGGTGCCAGCGGTAAGGTCTATTTCCTGTCACCGAAAGGCGATGTCCTTGCCGAGGTCGAGGCATCGCCTACGCCCATCATCGCCATGGCCACTTCGCCGGACGGCAATCTCGTTGCCGCCGCCGGTATCCGCGGCTCGGTGGCAGTGATTGAACGTAAGACGCGCAAGCTCGCGCATACGCTGGTCGGCCCGGGCTTACCAGTCTGGTCCGCGGCGTTCTTTCCTGACAGCCGCACACTATTAACTGGCGGGGCCGACCGAATGATCCGCCGGTGGGATGCGTCAACCGGCGAGCCGGTTGGCGCGGTCGTGGTTGGCACGCCGGATGATCCGCTCGCGGCTTATGCCGGCAACCATGGCGCCGAAGTATTCCGTGCTTGTATTGCTTGCCACACACTATCTTCCGATGAAGGCAACAAGGCCGGCCCAACGCTTTCCGGAATATTCGGCCGCCGCATTGCTACGCTGCCGGGCTACAATTTTTCGCCGGCGCTTAAAAAGCTCGATATCGTATGGACGCCAGAGACGGTGTCGAAGCTGTTCGAGATCGGGCCCGCGCACTATACGCCCGGCACCAAAATGCCGGAACAGACGATTGGATCGGCCGACGATCGCAAGGCGCTGGTGGAGTTTCTCGCCAAAGCGACGACGAAAAAGTAGCTAACTTTCGCGCTTTTCCTCGCGTTCGTGCAGGTAGTCGTCGGTGGTGCGCACCCGCGGGCGCGCCGGTGCACCAAACGGATCGAATTGTTCTTCTGCCATGACTACGACGCGGCAATCTTCGCACATCCGGATGACGTCGAGCCGTTTCTTCGAGTCTTTATACATCCAGTGCTTGCCTTCGAGTTTAGCAACGACGCGCTCAACCGAGCTCTTCACGCCGAACGGCTTGCCGCAGCGAATGCACTGAGCCGGCTCTTCCTGCTTGATAATGCGGCTCATGGCGGTGGCAGCGCGGAAGTCTATTTGTGGCTTCAGGCTGATGACCTTCTCTGGACAAGTTGCCTTGCAAAGTCCGCATTGTACGCAAGCGTCCTCGGCAAAGCGCAGCATCGGCCGCTCAGGATCATCGGATAGCGCGCCGGTCGGGCATGCAGACACGCAGGACAGACAAAGCGTACAGCCCTCGACATTGACATCGACCGTGCCAAATGGCGCCCCTTCCGGAAGCGACACGATGTCAACCGGCGCAGGCGCTGCTGCGTGCAACTCGCGAAGGGCGAGGCGCATCACCTCGCGCTTACGGCCGGTTGCAGAAAAAGTCGCCGCCTTGGCAGAACCGTCCAGCGGAGCAATCGCGCGCAGCATATCGCCGAGTGCATCAGGGTCGTCAGTTTCAATTGTTGCTGCGCGCGCTCCGCTGAAACCGAGGCCGGCCAGGATCGGCTCAGCGAGCGCGACTGTCTTGTAAAGACCAGCAACGTCGTGGCGCGGCTTGGCGCGAGTGAGGAAGCGCACAGCCGAGGCGCCATAGGCAACTGCCGCCGCAACTGCTTCCAGCCCAACTTGCGTCACTTCGTTCACCTCGACTGGCAGCACATTCGCCGGCAATCCGTCGCCGTGCCGCGCAAGCGCGTCGATCAGTTCGCCTCCGTGTTCGGCATCATGAAACATGACAACAGCCTGCTTGCCGCCGGCTTCGCGGTAGGCGGACAGCAGCGCCCGCAATTTGCGCAATAGCGCGTCGGACGGCGGCAAGGCATAGGCGGCAGCACCGGTCGGGCAAGCCGCAGCGCATTGTCCGCACCCGGCGCAGATGTGCGCATCGATAGTGACGTGATCGCCGGCAGGCGCGATCGCGCCGGTCGGACAGAGATCCAAGCAGCGGCGGCAGCCAACGATCTTCGAGCGCGAATGCGCGCACAGATCCTCAGTAAAGGTAATGTAGCGCGGCTTGTCGAAGGCCCCGGTCAGATCTCGCGCCTTCAGCACCGCACGTAAAACGGCAGCGGGATCAGCCGGATCAGCGCGCAGATAGCCATCGCGTAAATCTGCGGCACTGAACAACGCCGGTCCGCCAGACAGATCAATAAGAATGTCACAGCGCGATACCGCGCCATTGCGCGCCGGTCCGAACTCAAGCGAGTCGCGCGAGGAGGGGTTGGGCGCAGCATAGTCGTCAACCATGACCTCAAACGCGCCTAAATAACCTTTGGCCGTACGGACTATACCGCTGACCACCGGAAACTCGGTCACCCGCATTGGTGCGACTTCGGCTTCCGGTTTGATCAGCACCGTGATGTCGAGCTGCTCTTTGAGCAAATTGGCGGCTTCGATCACCCGCTCGTCTTTGCCGTAGAGGAGCGTGACGCCATTGCTAGCTAGTTGCACGAATGGAATTTCCGGCACTGGCTCCGCGCTTGCGGCGATCAACGCCGCCATTTTGGGACCGGCCTTGGCTGCATCTGTCGCCCAGCCAGCTGTCTCTCGGATGTTGACGAAAGTAACTGCTCCGCTGCCTTCGATTTCGCCGGAAATATCGTCGAACAGCGGTGCTTCCTGAGTACAAGCGACAGTAACCTGCTCGCCGGTCGCCGCGGCCTTACGAAAACGTTCAAGCTCGGCGCGGCAGAACTGGCGGCCCTCTATCACCACGAAGTCACGGCAGGCGCGGCGCACCAGTTGGCCGTCAAGCGGTATGGTGTCTTCGCAGGAACAGATCAGGATGGAACGCGGCCGTTCGGCCATCGGGCTCATTAACCTTTTCGCTTGTCCCGCCATTGCAAGGCAAAACGCACTTCCGGCATTGCCTCCGCAGCGATCCCCACGACCTCGGGACTGGCCTCGGGACCTTCCAAGGCTA
>DASWAK010000559.1:0-31672 GCA_036391175.1 Pseudolabrys sp. | reverse complement strand
ACCCGTCATCATCCAACGAACCGGTTTGGCACTCATTGCCCTGTCCTCCACTAGGCCGCTGAGCCCGAAATCATCGGACCTGAACGCGACTTTTCATTATTTGTTCGCTAAGCGCTCGGCTGCCTTGATCAAGGTCAAGGAAAAGCAAAAAAACGCATTCTAGTACTTAAATACATACTGAGCGGCCGGGCCTTCGGGAAACAGGCTCTGATCAAGGAGATAATGACTATGGCAGCTTCGCCGGGCATTTCGATTGCGATTGTTGGCAGCGGTGGCGCCGGGGCTCTGACCACTGGAAATTCCTTACTTGAAAGCGGCAGCGCCGCCGGTTGGTATGGCCTTTTTACGCGCACCCTCGGCCCCCAGATCCGCGGCGGTGAGGCGGCAGCGCTCCTTCGGCTGGCAGTCGACCCGGTCGAATGTCTGCCCGACCAATTTGACCTGTTGATTGGCATCGACTGGCTAAATGCCCACCGTTTTGGCGCTGAAATCAAGATCGGACCGGAGACGCTGGTGATCAGCGACCCCCGCGGTGGCGACAAACCAGCAATGGTAACCGAGTCCGGCGCACGCGTTATTGACGTCCCGATGAAGGAGATGGCCAAGGCTATTCCCGACGGACGCCCAAATATGATCGCGCTTGGCATTGCGGGCCGGCTGCTGGGCCTAACCACCGAGCAAGTATTCGCACCTATCGCGAGACGTCTTGCAGACAAAGGATCGGCCGCCATTGAAGCCAGCTTGGCCGGAATTAAAGTCGGATTCGCCGAAGCCGCTGGAATCGATTTCGGCGCGCAACTTGCCTCGCCGAGACCGAGTTCCGCCCGCAGGTGGTTGCTATCGGGAAATGAGGCGACCGCTCTCGGCGCCATCCGCGGCGGTGTTCGCTTTGCTGCCGCCTATCCAATCACTCCTGCGACGGAAGTCCTTGAATGGCTTGCACCAAGCCTTGCCAAAGTTGGCGGGGTACTGCTGCAAGCCGAAGACGAGCTCGCTGCCATTAACATGATCATCGGCTCGTCCTTTGGTGGAACGCCGGCGCTAACGGCAACCTCTGGGCCCGGCCTTTCCCTAATGATCGAAGCACTCGGCCTCGCCACGTCTGCTGAAATCCCGATTGTCGTCGTGGATGTGATGCGCGGTGGGCCGTCAACAGGAATCCCTACGAAATCCGAGCAGGCCGATCTGAATATCGCAATTTACGGCTTGCACGGGGATGCGCCGCATCTCGTCTTGGCGCCGCAATCGGTCGGCGACTGCATGTTCACGACGCAATGGTCAACCTATCTTGCGGAAACGCTGCAATGTCCGGTCATCGTTCTGTCCGATCAATTCATGGGACAAGCTCGTGCCGCCCTCGAACGGCCCGCCGATGTGGCGTTCATTGGCGCGCGGAAAATCGCGACTGATATTGTTGGCGCCTATGAGCGCTACGCCTTTGCAGCGAATGGCGTATCACCAATGGCAATTCCCGGAACGCGCGGCGGCCAATACACGGCCGATGGTCTCACTCATTCCCAACGTGGCACCCCAACGAGTGGTGCTAGCGATCATCGCGCTCAACTCGACAAACGACGCGACAAGCTCGATCATTTTAATTTCGGCGACCATTGGGCAAACGTCGAAGGTACCGGAGATCTTGCAGTCTTGACCTGGGGATCCCTAACCAGCTCTGCGCGCGAAGCGATCACGCGCGCGGCCACAGATGGCATTAACGCTCGCCTTGTCGCGCCGCGCTTGTTGTTGCCGACCCAGCCCGAACGGCTCGCAAAAGTTCTCCACGGCGTCAAACGCATCCTAGTGGTCGAACAGACCCACAGTGGCCAATTCTATCGCTACTTAAGGGCCCACTATGACTTGCCGGCGCCGGTACGCGTGTTCAATCGCCCGGGACCGCTGCCGATCACCGCCGGTGAGATCCATCGTGCGATCACGGAATGGAGATAGCGATGTCGACCGTCGATACACGACGCGTTTATAAGCAGGCGGACTATAAGTCCGACGTTAATCCGATATGGTGTCCCGGCTGCGGCGACTATCACGTGCTCATGTCGTTTACGCGCGCGTTCGCCCAACTAGGCCTGCCGCCCGAGGACATCGTCGTTGTTTCCGGCATCGGCTGTTCGTCGCGAATTCCCGCCTATACCAATTGCTACGGCTTTCACGGCGTGCACGGGCGTTCGCTCGCGCTCGCCGCCGGACTGAAGGTCACGCGGCCCGATCTGACGGTTGTGGTCGCCAGCGGCGATGGCGACGGCTATTCGATTGGCGGCAACCACTTCCTGCACGCCTGCCGCCGCAACATCGACATGACTTATGTGGTGATGGACAATCGCATCTATGGCATGACCAAGGGCCAGCCATCACCAACCACGGAACCGGAATTCGACACCGCCCTATCGCCAGGCGGCACTGGCTTGCGGCCATTCCATCCGCTGGTCGTCGCACTTGCCTCGGGAGCGAACTTCATCGCACGTTGCTTTTCGGGTGAGCCGAACGAAACCGCTGCCGTACTGGTGGAGGCGATCAAGCATCCGGGATTCTCGTTCGTCGAGATTCTTAGTCCGTGCGTGACCTTCCGCCCAGACGAGAAGGGATGGAAAGACCTGGTGCATCCGGCTCCGGTCGCCGCGACCACGGATCCGGGCAAGGCAGCGCGCCGGATAATGACCGACGATGGCTTCAATGTCGGAATTCTGTACCGCGGCAATCGCACGCCGTTTCAGCCGGCGGTTGCCGCAACCGACGTCGACCTGTCGGAGTTGGAGAAGGATTTCGAGCTATGAGCGCAGCAGCGGCCAATCCAAAAGTCGCCAGCCTCAACGATCTGCTGGCGGTCGCCTATCAAATCGAAATCGATGCGGTTGAGCGTTACAATCTGTTGGCCGACCAAATGGAAGTGCACAACAATCCCGAACTGGTTAAGGTCTTTCGCGATCTGGCCCGCGCTGAAGGCATCCATGGCGAGGAAATTCGCCGCCTCGCCGGCGATTTCGATGTCGTCGCGCATGCGCACCAGATCGCCAAATTCCAAAAAAGCGAAAGTCCGGAACAGGCCGACCTAGGTTCCGCCCATTATCTGATGACGCCTTGGCATGCCTTGCAGCTCTCGCTTAAAGGCGAAGAGCGCGCACTTGCCTACTTCACCTCCATCGTGGAGACGGCAAAGGATCCGAAGGTCAAGGCCATGGCGGCGGAACTCGTTGAGGAGGAGGCGGAGCACGTCAATCTCGTGCACCGACTGCTGCGCCGCTACCCCCAGCCGAGCGAGTCCTGGGCCGAAGATTTAGATCCGCCGGTTTCTCAAGAATGACGCCAGCCGCCGCCGCGAGATAAACGCGGAGAGTCAGATGGCCTTATGGCGCCGGTCCACCACCCGCACCGCTTTTCCCTGCGATCGTGGAATCTCGCCTTCCGCCTTGACCACGACCTTACAGGTTACGCCGATCAATGACTTGATATGGTGAATGACCTCGTCAGCCTTGCCAAAACGATCGCCGGTGAACCCCGGTGTAAGCTCGACCTCCACGGTCATTGCGTCGAGGGCACCATCTCGCGTCAGAACGATCTGGTAATGCGGAGCAAGCCCCGGAAAACCTACTAGGACCGCCTCCACCTGCGAGGGATAGACATTGACCCCGCGAATGATGAGCATATCGTCATTGCGTCCAGTGACCCGTAGAATACGAACATGGGTGCGGCCGCACGCACACGGCGCATTGCTGAGGCGCGTAATGTCACGCGTGCGGTAACGGATCATCGGCTGCGCCTCTTTGGTCAACGTCGTGATGACTAGTTCACCGGTCGCCCCCATCGGCAGCGGCTGCAACGTTTCAGGATCGATGATCTCGAACAGAAAATGATCCTCCCAGCCGTGCAATCCGGACTGAACACCATGGCACTCGCAGGCCACACCCGGCCCCATGATTTCGGACAGGCCGTAGACGTCTACGGCTTTGAGGCCAAGCCGAAACTCGATGTCGCGGCGCATTGCGTCGCTCCAAGGCTCCGCCCCGAACAGCCCGATCCGCAGGGACGACTGCTTTAGGTCGACACCCATTTTCTGGGCAACCTCAGCGATATTGAGCGCATACGAAGGCGTGGCGCACAGCACGCTGGCTTTGAAATCAGTGAGAAGGGTCACCTGACGTTCGGTTCCGCCGCCCGACATTGGCACGACCGCGCACCCGAGCCGTTCTGCCCCGTAGTGTGCGCCGAGGCCTCCCGTGAACAGACCGTACCCGTAGGCGTTGTGGACAATATCGCCCGGCACGGTCCCGGCACACGCGAAACAGCGAGCCATTAGATCAGCCCAGGTGGAAAGGTCACCTTTTGTGTAGCCGACCACGGTAGGTTTTCCGGTAGTTCCCGAAGAAGCGTGGATCCGCAGGATCTGCTCGTGGGGCACCGCGAACATCCCGAACGGATAGTTGTCGCGCAGGTCATTTTTCAACGTAAATGGGAAACGGACGATGTCGGATAGACTCTTGAAAGCAGCCGGGCTGACGCCAGCCGCGTCAAACTTTTTGCGATAATGCGGAACATTGGTATAGGCGCGATCGAGCGTCTGTTTCAGGCGCGCGGTTTGCAGCGCGGTCAAACCTTGGTGCGACATCGTTTCGACGTCGGGATTAAACATGAAGGTTTCTGAGGTTTTTGTTGCCGTTTGGGTGCCCATGACAACTCCTTCGTCTTTCCTCTTACGAAATTGACCATCCGGGCTTGACCGGCGGGCCTGCAATGCCTGAACCGCGCACAGGTGTATGGTTGAGCGCGAAGCCCTGATTGAAGCCGGCGCGTGTAACAAGGATGAATTTCAGCACCCCACCGCTGACCGTGACGCAGAGCCCGGCGGCCGCGAACAACGGTGCGGCCGCCGGCGTCATCATCAAGCCGATGATGACCAAAGCCAAAGGCAAAAAGAGCCCAACCGCAAAGAACCACCGCTTATAACCATGTAACACCATAAGTGCGCGAGTCGGCACGCCCCCAGCTGCAAACGCCGCAAGATAAGAGCGCCAGATCCAGCCACGGAGTACAGCCAAAACAATGGTGATTATGGCGAAGGCCGGTGCCAACGGCAGCAGCGTCGACAATTGCGCAATAGCCGCGAGAAATAGGCCGCTGCCCTCCGCAACACCGGTCGCGATCATCAATGGCAAGATCCACACAATGCGCCAGGCCGGAATGCCTTTAGCTTCCTTTAGGATCATTGCTTGACTGCAAAGGAACAGCACAGCGACAACAGCGGAAACGATCAGCAGTGCGGGCACTTGCGACCACAGCGCCGGTCCCGCTAGCGGAAAGAAAGCAGCCGCTATCCAGGCTTCACGTGCCATCCACGAGCGTTGCGGCTGGCGCAAAACATAGATGGAGCGCAACGGCCGTCCGATCTTCAGCAGCACCAGAAACAGGCCGAGCGCGATGAATCCGAGCGCAGCCCAGCCGAGCGGAGCAAGTTCGCGATAGCGAAGACTGGCGATCGCGGTGAACATGAACAGGCCGCTACCTATGCCGCCGCAGATGAAATTGCCGGCGGCCTTCCAATCCCAGTGCTGTTGCCGTTCAGGCTCTACACCGTGCGTACGCAATTCGCCAACGACCGAAGCAACAACCGACGGAGCCGCGCTCTCCGATGGCTCCGTATCGTTTACCTTGCCGTAAACGTAGTGAAAACCCGGATCGGTTCCGAGCTCCGCATGCATACGGAAGCTGCGCTGCTCGCGCAGCAGCCGCGAGACATTACTATTCGGATCGTCGACGTCTCCAAAATGCAAGGCATCTGCGATGCAGGCATTGACGCACGCCGGCGTAGCGCGCGGGTCAACTCCCGGCATGAGACCGTTCTCGATGCCAAAATCGACCCGGTCCAAGCAGAACGTGCATTTTTGCGCCACGCCAAAGCGGGCCGGATCGGCACGCTCGACCTCGTTCTGCATGGCCGCATCATAGCCATAATGCGGCTCATGAACGAGAAAACGTGCCTGATAGGGGCATGCGACCTCACAATAGGCGCAGCCGATGCACAGATCGTAATCGATCGTCACGATGCCGTCCGCGCGCTGGCGCGTCGCCGTCGTAGGGCAGACATGCATGCAGGGCGGGTCAGCGCAATGCTGGCACCCGACCGGAACAAAAATGCGGCTGACGTTCGGATAGCTGCCGGCTTCGATATCGAGCACCTTGCGCCACTGCACCGCCGGTGAGGTGGCGTTGGCGTGCCGGCAGGCCGCCGTGCACGTCTGACAGCCGACGCACCGCTCGAGATCGGCCGCCATAGCCCAGCGTGTCATGCCACAGCTCCCAGCCGCGTGATTTTGACTTTGACGAGATCGGCGCTCGACCCGGTCGCGTCGGTCAGATCAAGCAGCATCGGCACCAGTGCATTCATGCTTGGGGCGTGGAAGTCTTTGGCAAAAGGTGTTGCCCAATGATCGAACTGACCGATCATCAGAAGCGTGTCGGGGCGAATGCCCTCGCACAACATGACCCGGCCCTTGGTATCGTTGAGCGGCGAACGTACCTCCACGAGTTCACCGTCGGCGATCCCGAGGCGCTCGGCCGCCGCATGATTCATGACAACATTGCCGTGACCGGCGACGTTATCCGCCATTTCCTTTATCAGCTGGATGCCGACATTGCCGCCCCAGGAGTACTGCATGCTGCGCGCGGTGATCAGCCAAAATGGATAGTCGGCAATGCGCACCGAGAAGTGTTTTGCGAGCGCAACTTCCCATAATGCGTTGAGATCATGCCACTTCGGCAGCGGCTCGTATTCGTTGAGCTGCTTGTCCCACCAATTGATGCCCTGCTCGTGCAAACGGCGGCCGAGTTCCTTGCCAACGCGGAACAACTGTTCCTGGTAAGGCTGCTCGAAACGCAATCCCTCCTGGACGAGTTTCGGATAGAGGTACCACTGCAGCCGCGGAAACGGCTTCACGCGGAAGCCGTGCTCATGGAACCACGTCAACCCTTGCGACTCCGCGCCATCGGTGATTTCCGCGCTTGCGGCGCGGCAACTCGCGTCCCAGATCGTCTCAACGTCGTGCTTTTTTTCCAGAGCGAGCGAGAAGTCGTAGTTTTTTCCAGAAAGCTTGACACCCGCGGCACCGCGGTTGATGGAAAAATTATAGGCTTCGATCAGCCCAGTGCGGTAGGCGAGCTCGGTTGCTATCCAGGTAAAATCCTTGGCCTCTCCTTGCGGAGGCACCGCCGGAGCACGCAACGCAAATCCCTGGTAGTCCCAGAATTGCTCAACATATTTCGTGCCGCCGATGCGCAACAGTTGGAGCCCCTCAAGGTCCGTGCAATCCGGCAGCAGCACGTCGGCCATGTGGTTCGTCTCATCGCGCGTATAAGCGAAGCAGACGATGAATGGAAACTTCGCCATCGCGTTTCCGACGGCTTTGGTATCCCAGAACGAAATTGCCGGATTCGTCCGATAGACGAACCAAACGTCAGGCGGCGATGCCACTGGCAGCTTGTCGAAGTCCTCGCTTTGCATCATCCAGGCCAAGTGCGTCGGTCCAAGCGCCTGGCTCCAGGCCGAATCGGCAACCAGTGGCACCAACGTCCGGTGGGCACTCCGCACCGGTGGACGCGAGATCCACTCACTCTTGCTGGTAGGGTTCATCGGATACTGCATGAACCCATCGGGACCGGGCTTAACGCTCGACCAGCGATTGTCGGCCGGCCGATTTAGCCTGACGGTCGTGCCAAGTGTGCTGCCAGGCACTTCAAGCGCTCCGACCAGACAGCCGATCAGCGTCCGCGCCCAGCAGCACTCATAACCGCCCCAGCCGTTATTGACGGTCTTGCCGAGTGAAATCGAAACCGGTCGCAATGGCAGCGTCACGCCCTCGATCTCGATCGTTTCGCCAACACGCGCGTGGTCGAGAAACTCGTTGGCAATATGGCGGATGGTAGCGGCCGGCACATCGCAGATCGCCTCCGCCCATTCCGGCGAATGCTCCTTCACATGCGCCACGAGATGCACGAATGCCGGACTGACCGTAACCGCACTATGAGAAATTATCTCATTGTCAGGACCCACCTCCACACCGTCGACAACAAATGAGCCTTCCAGTTTTGGATCAATGCCGGCGGTATCGAACGGCACCGCGCGGCCAGTCGGGCCGTCCATCACGAGCGGCTTGCGCGTGGAAGAATCGCGCATGAATAAGCCATTCGGCCCGACGAGATAGGGCGAAGACGTGCGATGCTTGAGGAAGGTCAGATCGAGCCGATCGCGCGGATGCTCGTGCAGAAACACGTGAATCATCGCGAACAAAAACGCCGAGTCAGTCTTCGGCTTGATCGGAATCCATTCCGCCGAACATGCGCCGGTCACAGAGAGATGAGGTTCGATTTGCACGCGCTTCATGCCGCGCTTGCGGGCATCGGCGTGGCGCTTAACGCCGCACACCCCGCCTGACGCCTCGACATTGGCGCCGAAGGAAACGAGGTACTCGCAGAGCGGGGTGTCGGGCGACACTGTGAAGCCGCGATGCCACAGCTCGCCATAGAGATGCTCGGAGTGATAGCACTTCACTCCCTGCCCTGAGCCAAAGCTCATGTCGATCGGGCCCCACGCCGCCAAGAACGCGGGAAGCGTTCCCATGTAGGCGGTCGGTGTGCCGCCGCCGCCAAAGCTCGCGGCGACGCGTGGGTATCCCGTTTCATCGGTGAGGCCGGCCGCGCGCACTGCATTGAGCTTGTCGGCGACGAGCGATAGCGCCTCTTCCCAGGAGATGCGGACAAAGCCGGGATCTTCGCCACGACCCTTGTTGGGATTCGTCCGCTTCATCGGATAGAGAATCCGATTCGGGTTATAGGCCTTCTGCACCAGTCCAAACGCCTTCACGCATGCCTTGCCGCCAGCCGGATGGATGGTCGCCGCGTCGAAGTTCGGGGTCACTTCAGTAGCGATGCCGTCCTCGACCCGCACTTTCAATAGATCGGGTCCAGCGACGCACTGGTAGCAATAGGTCGAGACCGTTCGTTCGTTGTGCGCGGCCTTGGTTGGCATGTTGATCATCCCGATCCGGCGCCGGCGCGCTTGGCTGCTTTCGCTTTCAAGCGTTCAATAGTTTTGTTGACGTCTACCACGAAACGGCCGTGCGTTCCGGTGCTGATCCGTTCAATGTCGTCTTTGGCCGATATCTCAAATACGACTCGGCGCCCTTCCACTGCGGTCACGCTGACCGTGATCTCGACCGACATCCCGAGCAATGTTGGGGCAATGTGCTTGATTGCGATGTCGGTACCGACCGAGTCTTCGCCGGCATCACCATGATCGAGCAATAACTGTCGGCAAGTCTGTTCGATATCGCGCACAAGACACGGGGTGCCGTAAACGCGGCCTTCCTCACCCATGAATCCGATTGTTCGATCGCGATCAACTTCAAAACGGCTGACCCGCGACACCCCCGGACGAAGGCTCTCCTTCATCGCCATTCTCCTCACCAATCGATCGCAATCGAGCTACAATTAAATTCATTTGCCGACCGGTTAACTTGACCAACATCAACTCCAGGGCCTTTTTTAGATGCCCAAATAGGCTTCCCGGACCCGGCGATCGGCCCGGATTTCAGCGGCAGTTCCACTGAGTGTCACTCTGCCCGTCTCCAGCACATAGCCGCGGTCGGCGATCGAGAGAGCCGCGCTGGCATTCTGTTCGACCAGCAGCACGGTCAGGCCGGCACGCCGCAAGCCCTGAACTACATTAAGAATCTGATCGACCAGGATCGGCGCAAGACCCATCGACGGTTCATCGAGCAGCAAAAGCCGCGGTTTGGCCATCAACGCACGGGCGATAGCGAGCATCTGTTGTTGACCGCCGGACAGCGTGCCGGCGGCGGCACGGCGCAGCTCGGCAAGCATGGGGACAAGCTCATAGACGTGGGTTAGCTCGGGCGCGAAGTTGCCACTGCGCCGAGACCAAGCGCCGAGCTTCAGGTTATCTTCAACGGTGAGCGGGGCGAACAATTGGCGGCCTTCGGGTACCTGCGCGATGCCAAGCGCCACCCGCGCATGATCGGGCAGACGGTCGACCTGCCGATCCTCGAAACGGATGCTGCCGGCGCTGATCGGCTGCACGCCGGAGATGGCGCGCAATAGGGTTGTCTTGCCGGCACCATTGGCGCCGAGCAAAGTGACAATCTCGCCAGCCGCGACTACGATCGAGACGCCATGCAGCGCCACGATACGGCCATAGCCGCTGCGCAAATTCTCAACTGACAGCACGGCCAACCTCCTGCGCACCGAGATAGGCCTGGATAACCGCCGGATTGACGCGCACCTCGGCCGCCGTCCCCTCAGCAAGCGTGCGGCCATTGGCAAGGACATGAATGCGGTCGGAAACGTTCATCACCAGGCGCATGTCGTGCTCTACCAGTACGACCGTGACGCCATCCTTGGCGATGCCGCGGATCACGCCTTCAAGCTCAGCCGTCTCCACCGCGTTGCAGCCGGCGGCCGGCTCATCGAGCAGCAGCACAGATGGCTCGGTCGCGAGCGCGCGGGCGATTTCGAGGCGCTTGAGATCGCCATAGGGAAGACTGCCCGCCGGCCGGTCTGCCATCGTCTGCAGGCCGATGCGGGCGAGCGCTTCCATTGCTTGTTCGCGCGTTGCGCGGTTCTGCCGCTCGACCGCCGGTAGATGCAAGAGATCGGTGAGAATGCCGGTGCGCTCGTGACGGTGGCGGCCGACCATGACGTTTTCGAGCGCGGTCAAGCGGAAGAAGATCTGCAGGTTCTGGAAGGTTCGCGACAGCCCGCGGCGGGCAAGCCGTTCTGGCGCCCATCCACTCACGTCTTCCCCGGCCAGCACCACGCGCCCGCCTTGCGGTACGTAAAGGCCTGAAATCAGGTTGAACAACGTGGTCTTGCCGGCGCCGTTCGGGCCGATGATCGAGAACACGAGGCCATCGGCGATATCGAAACTCACGCCATCGACCGCGCACACGCCGCCGAAAGTGATCGACAGATCGTCAACGGACAAGATACTCACGCCCGCCTCCCGGCAAACAGGGCCGTGAGACTCGGCACGATGCCGCCACGCAGGAAGATCATGACACCCATGACGATGAGGCCGAGCACCATGTGTTCGTAATCATGCAGGAAGCTCAGCACCTGTGGCAGCACGACGATGACTGCGGAGCCGACCAGCGAACCGACGATCGATCCCATGCCGCCCAGTACCACCATGGCAACGAGTTCGATCGACCGCAGGAAGCCGGATACCTCGGGCGTAATGTGGCCGTTGAACATCGCCAGATATGACCCGGCGACCGAGGCGTAAACCGCCGAGACGACGAACACCATCAGTTTTTTTTGTGCCACGTCGATGCCGAGCACGCGCGCGGCCACCTCGCTGTCATGGATCGCCCTGAGGGCGCGCCCGGTTGGACTGTCGATCAGGTTGAGCGCGAGCGCGGCGCCGATCACAAAGCTGGCCGCGCTGATCCAGTACCAGGTTTCCGATCCGTGCGCCGCCCAGCCGAACAGAACCAGGCGCGGAACCGACATGCCATCGGGGCCGCCGGTGAGGTTCGCCTCGTTGGTGAACACGATGGATAACAGGATGCCAAAGCCGAGCGTGGCGATGGCGAGATAGTGCCCTTTCAGGCGCAGGATCGGCCGGCCGACGAGAAAGGCGACGATGGCCGAGAGCGCGGCACCGGCGAAAAGCGATAGCCACGTCGGCAGGCCGAGGTGGGTCGGGCCGACGGCGACCGCATAGGCCCCGATGCCAATAAATCCTGCATGGCCCAGGCTGACCTGGCCGGCAAAGCCCATCAGCAGGTTCAGTCCGATCCCGGCAAGCGCGAACACGAAAACCAGCGCGGCGACGCGATAGTAGTAGGCGGAGGGGAAGTACGCCGGCACCACCGCGGCAATCACCGCCACTGCGGCGATCGGCATCAGCCGGGAATAGAGCAGCGCGCGCATGCTCACACCCGATCGACCTTGGCGCGACCGAACAGGCCCTGGGGCATGGCGAATAGCACGGCCAAGATGACGAGGAAGGCAACCGCGTCTTTGTATTGCGAGGACAAATAGCCGGCAGCGAATGCTTCGAGTAGCCCCAGCAGGATGCCGCCGACGACGGCGCCAAACGCATTGCCCATGCCGCCGAGCATGGCCGCAGCAAATCCCTTGAGCGCGAGCAGAGTGCCGACCTCGGAGCTAGTCAGTGTAATCGGAGTGACGAGAATGCCGGCGACCGCGCCGATCGCTGCTGACACCGCGAAGGAAAAGCCGACGATGCGGCGAGTATCGATGCCGACGAGACGCGCGGCCAGCCGGTTTGTCGCCGTGGCGATCACCGCTTTGCCGAGCAGGGTGCGGTCGATGAACACCCAGAGCAGTACGACGATGACGCCAGCGCCGAACAGCACAACCAGACTCTGCGGCAGGATGGTCGCGCCACCGACGCGGATCGGATCGCTACCGAACAGCGCCGGCAGACTGTGGAAGCGCTTATCGAAGATGACCTGGGCGACACCGCGCAGGAAAATCGAGGCGCCGATGGTAATCATAATCAGCGCAATCGGACCGGCACCGCGCGCCGGCTCGATGGCAAGGCGATGCAGCGCAATACCTACGGCTACTGTGGCGATGACGGCGATCAGCGCGGCAATTGGCAAGGGCACGCCTGCCAGCCCAACGAACACCGTCATCATGCCGCCCAGCATCACGAACTCGCCCTGAGCGAAGTTCACCACGTCGGAGGCGTTATAGATAAGGGTGAAACCAAGCGCGACGAGAGCGTAGACCGCGCCAACGGTCAGTCCGGAAAAGATGAATTGCAGGACCTCGGCCATGCAGAGCCAAATTTTTGCTCAGGAGACGTCAATGGTGACCCCCCGGTTTGAGGGGTCGCCAGTTGACATCGTCGGCGAATGAACGGCCGCTGTCTATGGCACCAGAGTCCAGTCGCCGTTCTTGATCTCGAGCATGCGGAACGCGGTGAGATCGAGGCCGAGGTGGTCAGTTGGCGACATGTTCACTATGCCGCCGGTGCCGATGAAGCCCTTGGTCTTCTCGATCTCGTCGCGCAACTTGGCCTTGTCCCAGCTGCCGGCGCGCTTGGCCGCCTCAACCAGAATCATCAGTCCGTCATAGGCATGGCCGCCAAAGGTTGAGACCGGCTGGCCGCCGGATCTCTGCTCATAGGTCTTCTTGTAGTACTCGACCACCAGTTTCTGCTTGTCGTTTTCGGGCAGCTTATCGGCGACCAGCAATGCCGCGGCCGGCAGGCGCACGCCCTCGGCGGCAGGACCGGCGAGACTGATGAACTGCTTCGAGGCCACGCCATGACTTTGGTAGAGCGGCAGCTTGATATCAAGCTGGTGGTAGTTACGGGTGACGATCGCCGGGCCCTGGCCGAAGCCGGTGTTGACCACCGCCTGGACGCCCGTCTTGCCCTTGATGTTAGTAAGCTGCGGCGTCATGTCGGTATCGCTGGCCCCGTAGGTCTCCTCGTGCGCGATGGTGATGCCGGCCTTCGGCGCGACCGCCACGCACTGATCGCGCATCGACTTGCCGAAGGCATCAGCGCCCGAGATTATCGCGATGGTCGTCAAGTTGCGGCGCTTGAGGTCGGCGAAGATCTTCTCGCAGGCCATGGTGTCTGTGTGCGGAGTCTTGAACACCCACTTGCGCACCGGCTGGATGATCTGAATGGCACCGGCCAGCGAGATGAAAGGAATCTGCTCCTCTTCGAACACCGGGATCATGGCAAGCGTCGAGCCGGTAGTGCTGCCGCCAATCATGGCGGTGATCTTGTCCTCATCAACTAAGCGCTTGGCGAAAGTAAGCGCTTCGCTGGGCTTGGCGCCGTCGTCGTAAACGATCAATTGCAGCTTCTGACCGTTGACGCCGCCTGTGGCGTTGATGTCTTCCACGTACATTTCGAGCGTCTTTTTCTCGGGATCACCGAGAAACGACGCCGGGCCCGTTACCGAAAGAACAGCGCCAATTTTAATTTGAGCCGATACCTGGTGGGCGGCAGCGAGCAGGCCGAGTAGGCTAACAACAGCAGTCACGCCAAATCGTTGAGATACCTTCATGGGACCCCCCAATTTTGAAAGCGGGTTTGGCTGCAATGCATAGCAGACTAGCCAAAATTCAGACTTGACCGAACTCAAGGCAGAAACAGCGCTATCGAGGGTCAACTCTTCATTGAATCGTCACGCGGCGGCCCATGCCTGTCTTCTTGACGTCCGTCAAGGGACGTCGGCCATTACCCTACTAAATACAGCGGCAAGTCCGGAAAAATACAAGCATGGATGATATAGCACGATACCTCGCCTCCGGTACCTTCATCGATAGTGACGCGCCACAAGTCATCGCGTTCGCTAACCAGGCGATTGCAGGCGAAAACAACGCGGGCGGCGCTGTCTTGCGCCTCTATTACACCATCCGCGACACCATCATTTACGATCCCTATGTCAATTTCGCCGACCCAGCAAACTACCGCGCAAGCGGAGTTCTGGCCTTTGGGCGAGGCTTCTGCATAGGCAAGTCTGCGCTGTTGGCCGCGAGCGCTCGGGTTATCGGCGTTCCGGCGCGCGTTGGCTATGCCGACGTACGAAATCATCTCACTTCACCTCGACTCTATGAAAAGATCAAAACCGATATTTTTCTTTGGCATTCATACACAGAGCTCTATTTGTCGGGGCGCTGGGTCAAAGCGACGCCCGCCTTCGATCGCGCGCTGTGCGATCGTATCAATCTCCGGCCGCTGGAATTCGATGGTTCTACGGATTCGCTTTTCCAGCCGTTCGATCAGGTCGGCCGGCGACACATGGAATACCTACGGGATCATGGCACCTTTGCGGATGTGCCATTCGACACCATAAGAGCCGAGTTTCTTACAATGTATCCGAGCTTGATGAGCGGCAGTAGCTTGACCGGCGATTTTCAAACGGAAGCCGTCGCGCAAACCATGGACCCATCATTCTGGCAATCTGATAAACCCGTGTAGCACGATTTTCACTTCACCAGCGTGCGGCCGGTGACCTGTTCGAGATTTTTGAAGAATATTTTGTCAGCGGTTTCCTTATCGAGATTGAGCGACTCGAGAATGCGTAATGTCTCGCGCGGATACATTGCTCCGTTTTCCGGATCGAACGGACAATCGGAAGCGAACACGATCTTGTCGACAGGATAAAAGTCCAGGCCGCATTTTGTAGCCGGCGTCGCTCCGAACACGGCCGTATCGGCATAGAAGTCCTGCTTGAAATAATCGAGCGGACGCTTTTTCAAGCTTTTCCGCAGCCCGACGTAGTCCTCATCGCTTGTGCGCGAACCTAGCACATCCCAGCCCGGACCGATGCGACCCTCCAGCATCGGCACGATGCCACCAAAATGGTGCGTGATGATCTTCAGGCCAGGATGGTTGTCCATGATCTTGGAGAACACCAGCCGGGCCATCGCGGTCGCCGTCTCGTACGACCAGCCAAATGTCCACCAGATTTCATACAGCGATTTTTTCTCGTCAAAGTAATCCGGCATGCTGGCGCCCCGCGCGGGGTGCAGCCAGATTGGCTTAGCAAGCTCGTTCATTTTCTTCCAGAACGGCAGGTATTGTGGACGGTCGATCGGTTTGCCGGCAACGTTGGTGTAGATTTGAACGCCGAGTGCACCAAGTTGGTTGATGGCGCGCTCCGCCTCGGCCACGCCGGCGTCGGGCGCATCGAGCGATATTTGCGCGACCCAGCCTGGGAAATGATCACGCTCCTTCGCGCACAATTCGGCGAACCCATCGTTGATCATACGGACGAAATCGTCGATCTGTTGTGGGTTTACAGCAAAGGTTTCTACGGGAGGCTGCGGGTAGGAAATGATCTGCGCATAGTCCTTGTGCCCGTCGATGATCTTCTTGCGAACGTCAAGGTCATGCAGCGCCGGGATGGCCCGCACGCGCTTGCCCATATCCTTATATTGACCAGCCACTTCAAGCAATTTGTCAAAAAATTTCTTTGGAAAAAAGTGCGTATACGCATCAATCCGCATAGAGTCCTCCGCGGGCAAGAATATTTATTGCGTGCTGCTTTTTTTCGTGTCGGTTTCAGGAGCATCAGCGGGCGCCACCCTGCACAATAGCGCACGCAACTGGTATGTCCCCATCGCCAGGTCGTAGGGCGGCTGATTGTTGGTCAAGAGATTGGCATTGGAGGTCCATACGCCGTATTCGGGGCCTGGCTGCTCCGGGAACCACCAGCCGTGCTGCACGTGGATGACGCGTGGGTCGATGCCGTCGGTGACCTTGGCCTTTTGGCGTATCCGCCCGCGTGGCGTTTCGATCCACATCCATGTGCCGTTGGCGATGCCAAAACGCGCCGCACTTTCTGGGTGAATTTCCGCCACGGGATCGCGCTGTGCCTTGCGCAGCTTCGCGAGTTGACGATGCTCCGAGTTGAAGAAGAACGAAATCCTCCCCCCTGTCGTGAGCACAAGCGGATAGCGTGCGGCAATCTTTGGCGTCCGCAGTGGGCTTTCCGGAGGTTCCTCATAGTAGGGCAACGGCGCATAGCCAAGCTGCTCGAACCGCGTGGCGTATAGTTCTATCTTGCCGGTCGGCGTTTTGAATCCTCCGTTCTCGTACTTTCTGTACTTGATCGGCAGCTTGATAAATCCCTTTTGTTTGAGTTCATCGAAGGTGATGTTGAGGCCGCCAGCGGCAAGCTGAGCATTAAGTACGCTTTCGACTGACTCGGTGCAGACGGAAAGCTTCATCCGCCGCGCCAGCGCAACGAATATCTCTTCATCTGGCTTGCACTCGCCGATCTGTACCGCTTTCTGTTGAGCGAGCACGACATTAGCGGCGATCGTCGGCAGCCCGGCCAGTTGATCGAGTTCAGGCCATGCCGCTGCCGGTAACACGATGTCCGCTAGCTCAGCCGTCGGCGTCATGAATAGGTCGGCGCAGACCATGAAATCGAGCTTCATAAGCGCATCATAGACCTCGGACGAGTTGGCATACGTTGTGAGCGTATTGTTGCCAAACACCAGGAAGGCCTTCACCGGATATGGCTCGCCGTCACGCATTGCCCGTAACAGTGTTGGGATATGAGCGGCCGGCAGATCGGCGCCCTCGCCACCGAGCAGCTTGAAGCGCTCACCACCGAGCCGCTTGGCATTCGCGTCGGCACTCAGATTCTCGATCAAACTCGGAAAACGGCCGAGCCCATGCATGCCGAAGATCCAGCCACCTGGCACGTCGATATTGCCGGTAAGTGCCGGCAGCATCGAGACGGAACGCACGGTTTGGATGCACTTCGGTGTATGCTCGATAGCACAACCCCACTCCATCATTGCGGGCTTGGTACGGGCAAATAGGCGTGCAGCGGCACGGATCTTGTCGGCCGCAACCCAGGTGATCGGCGCCGCCCATTCTGGCGTGTATTTCTTTATGTGCGCGGCAAGTTCGGCAAAGCCATGCGTCCACCTCGTGACGAATGGCTCATCAAAGAGCTGCTCACTGATGATGACATTGAGCATGGCAAGTGCAAGCGCGTCGTCGGCACCCGGCCTGACCTGCAGCCAGATGTCGGCTTTTTCAGCGAGCGCCGTACGGCGGGGATCGACGACAATAATTCGTGGATTGTGATCGAGAGCCTCGAGCACATTGAAACGCGTCTCACCATCCGGCCCCGACAAGATTGGATTGTGGCCCCAATAAAGAATACAGGCCGGCGGCACTTCGCCCGTGTAATCACAAACTGGGAAATCGCCAAAAGTCAGAATCGACGTATTGACCCGCGGATGAAAGCATTGGGCGAAGCCCGGCTCGCACCAGTTTGGGGTGCCGAGTGCATGGCCGAAGCGGGATACCCAACGGATATGATGGCGGCCAGTGCCGGTGCCGAGCGCGATTGACTCCGGCCCGTATTGTTCTCGAATGGTGAGCAGGCGCGCCGAAATCTCATCGAGCGCCTCGTCCCATGAAATGCGCTCCCAATCGCCGGATTGTCGCTTTCCCTTGCGACGAAGCGGATATTTGAGCCGATCCGGATGATAAACAAGGTCGGCCGTCACCGTCCCGATCGGACAAAGGCGGCCATGATTGAGCGGCGACTCGCGATCGCCCTCGACCTTCAACAAAACGCCATCCTTCACATGCAGCAATACGCCGCATCCGCCGTGGCAACTGCGGCAAACACTCTTGAGGACAGTAGCCGCCGGCTGCTCGCTGTCGTGCAAAGACGAGGGTTGCTGCAGAACGCTCATGCTAACGAACCGAAAAGGCCACGATAGGTAGACACGTGCTAAGCATCACAGCCTCGTGGATTCGATTCAGCAACGTGCCACGGGATTCGTGCTGCCTGCACAAGCTACGCACGAAAGCTGCGCTATGGGCTTGATTTCAATCAAGGATATAGCCCGATAGGTGGACTTAGGTGAACATGGAATTCGCCTTACGGATCAGCCGAGTGGTATCGCGCACGGCAGTAGCTTCCTTCGAGCTGAGAAATTGTGCTGGTATTACGAGCGCAAGGTTGCAGCCAATAAATCGCGCAATACAATGAAAAACAAGCCAACTGAATGGGAGGAGAGCCAAATGCTACCTAAATACATCACTGGTGCGATTGCCTCACTCGCCTTCGGCGCGTTCGCCGTAGGCGGCGCACTCGCGCAGGACACCGTCAAGATCGGCCTCATCGTGTCAATGACGGGGCAACAGGCTTCGACCGGCAAGGAGATCAAGGCTGCAGTCGATCTCTACATGAAGGAGCATGGCGACACGGTTGCAGGCAAGAAGATCCAAATTCTCCTCCGAGACTCCGCGAGCGTGCCCGACAACACCAAACGGCTGGCGCAGGAATTAATCGTCAACGACAAGGTCAACGTAATCGCCGGATTCGAAATCACGCCGGCCGCGCTCGCTGTTGCCCCGCTCGCCACCGAGGCGAAGGTGGTAGAACTGGTCATGGCGGCGGGCACTTCGATCATCACCGAGCGCTCGCCCTACATCGTGCGCACCAGCTTCACCGTACCGCAGTCGTGCGTCATCATTGCTGATTGGGCCGCTAAGAACGGCATAAAAAAAGTCGTCACCATGGTGTCCGACTACGCGCCGGGCGCTGACGCGGAGAAATCCTTCACCGAACGATTCACGGCGGGCGGCGGTCAAGTACTTGAGGCCATCAAAGTGCCCCTTGCCAATCCCGACTTCGCACCGTTCCTCCAACGCGCAGCCGATGCCAAACCGGACGCGATCTTCATTTTTGTGCCCTCGGGACAGGGCGGTGCCTTCATGAAGCAATTTACCGATCGCGGCCTCGACAAGGCCGGCATCAAAGCGATAGGCCCGGGCGACGTAACCGATGACGATCAACTCAATGGCATGGGCGATGCGGTGCTCGGCGTGGTGACGGCGCATTTCTATTCGGCGGATCACCAAAGTGCGATGAACAAGGCCTATGTTGCCGCATTCGAGAAGGCCAACAATTTCCGGCCGAACTTCATGTCGGTCGGCGGCTATGACGGCATGCACCTAATCTATGAGGCGCTGAAGAAGACCGGGGGCAAGGCGGATGGCGATTCGCTCGTCGCGGCGATGAAGGGGATGAAATGGGAAAGCCCGCGCGGGCCGATGTCGATTGATCCCGAGACTCGCGACGTCGTCCATAACATCTATATCCGCAAGGTCGAGAAGAAGGACGGCCGCCTCTATAATGTCGAGTTTGCCACCTTTGAAGCCGTCAAGGACCCCGTAAAGGCGGCGAAAAAGTAAAAACGTAAGTTTGCGCGCGGCGGCCACGTGCTGCCGCTCGCTTTTTCTTTACGGTCAACTGAGCAGTCGACCGTTGGCGGCTGATATGTCATCGTGCCGTCGTGCACGTCTTTCCGGGGGCGAGGCGGTATCGCAGCGTAAAAAATGCTCACAATTCTTTTCGATGGCATTGCCTATGGCATGCTGTTGTTCGTGCTCGCATCTGGTCTCGCCGTCACGCTCGGATTGATGAATTTTGTCAATCTTGCCCATGGCGCTTTTGCCATGGCCGGCGGCTATGTCACGGTCGTTCTCGTCAATCTGCTTGGCGTTCCTTTCCTCGCCTCTCTGCCGCTCGCCTTTCTGGCGAGCGCCGTCATCGGATTCGTCTTCGAGCGCACGCTCTATGTGCATGTCTACCGCAAGAGTCATCTCGATCAGGTGTTGTTCACTATCGGCCTCGTCTTCATGTCGGTGGCGGCGGTCGATTATGCCATGGGCTCGAGTCAGGTCTTCGTCCATATTCCGAATGAATTGCAAGGGCGGTTCAATGTCTTCAGCGTTGGCGTCGGACGCTATCGGCTCCTCATTATCGTCATTTGCGGGCTGCTGACGGTCGCGCTGCAATTCATACTCGCCAAAACGCGCTTTGGCAGCCGCCTGCGCGCCGCCGTCGATGATCGAAGGGTGGCGAGCGGGCTCGGCATCAATGTCAATCGGGTTTTCATGTTCACTTTCGCTTTCGGTTCCGGCTTGGCCGGTCTCGGAGGCGCGCTCGGTGTCGAGATCCTCGGCCTCGATCCGACCTTCCCGCTCAAATTCATGATCTACTTCCTGATCGTAGTGACGGTTGGGGGCACATCGAGCATCACTGGCCCGTTTCTTGCGTCGCTCTTACTCGGCATCGGCGACGTCGCCGGCAAGTATTACGTGCCGACTCTCGGCTCCTTCGTCATCTACACCATCATGATCGTCGTGCTGATCTGGCGGCCGCAGGGATTGTTCTCCCGCACCGCGTCGCGATGAGACCCCGGCTATGACACCGCCACCTGTCGCCGTCCGAACCGCCACCGAGTGGCTAGCCGCCCGCGCCCGCTGGCACCCGCTTGAATTTGTGTTCTGGATAACCGCGTTCGCGGCGATCTACCTATTACCAAGTCGTCATCTTATCCTCACCGAGATCGCTTGGCTCGGCTTGTTCGCGCTTTCGCTCGATTTGATTCTCGGTTATGCGGGCATCATCTCGCTCGGGCATGCCGCATTTTTCGGTTTCGGTGCCTACACGGCTGCACTGCTTGCCAAGCACGAAATTATCAACGAGCCCGTCGTGGCGATGTTGGTCGCGGGTCTTGCCGCCATGGCGCTCGGTTTTGTCTCCAGCTTCCTGGTGCTGCGCGGCTCCGACCTAACGCGGCTGATGGTGACGCTCGGGGTGGCGCTCTTGCTGCGCGAGTTGGCGAACAAACTCGGTTGGCTCACCGGCGGCGCCGACGGGCTGCAGGGCGTTAACATCAAGCCGGTATTCGGGATATTCCGTTTCGATATGTTTGGCCACACCGGTTATACTTATTGCTTGACGGTGCTGTTCATCCTCTTCCTGATTGCTCGCCGCCTGGTGAATTCACCCTTCGGCCTTTCGCTGCTGTCGGTAAAAAGCAATCCACTACGCTCGTCGGCGATCGGAATCCCGATCGACGCCCGCCTGGTTGCGATCTACACGGTCGCCGCCGGCTATGCCGGCATCGCCGGCGCGTTGCTGGCACAAACAACGGCTTTCGCCTCGCTCGAAGTGTTTTCGTTCGATCGCTCGGCCGATCTCCTGCTAGTGCTGATCATCGGCGGCGCAGGCTATCTCTATGGTGGCTTGATCGGCGCAGTAATCTTCAAGTTCATGCAGGACTATCTGTCGGCGCTGACCCCGCAGTACTGGCCATTTTGGATCGGCCTCGTTCTGGTGGCGATCGTACTCGTCGGCCGCGACCGCATAGGGTCGTGGACGGCCCCCATCCGTCTCATCGCTGCGCGCCTGGATTGGCGGACGTTCGGACGCCAGCGGGCCGACTCGCCCCCCGAAGGACACTGACGATGACTGAGGTACTGGAAACAGTCGGAGTGACAAAGCGGTTCGCAGGCATCGTGGCGGCCAATAACGTTTCGTTGCAGATTGCGAAAGGAGCCCGGCACGCCCTGATCGGGCCGAACGGCGCCGGAAAGACCACATTGATCAATCTGCTCACGGGCGTGTCGCGGCTGACGAGCGGCAGCATCCTGCTCGACGGCAAAGACATTAGCGATTTGCCGACGTACAAGCGGGTGCGACTGGGGATTGTTCGTACGTTCCAGATCAACCAGTTGTTCAGCGACCTGACGCCACTCGAGACCATCGGTCTGGCGGTATCCGAACGGCGGGGCCAAGGGCTTGACTGGTGGCGAATTGTCGGCACCCGATCGGACCTGGTGGTGGAAGTGGTCGAAATTCTAGAGCGTTTTCACCTCACCGATGTCATTGATAAGCGCACCGCGGTTCTGCCCTACGGCAAGCAACGTCTCTTGGAAATCGCGGTCGCGATCGCCTGCCGTCCACGGGTGCTGTTGCTCGATGAGCCGGCGGCTGGGGTTCCCGAGGATGAGCGGCACGAAATTTTGGCCGCAGTCGCGGCATTGCCCAGAGATGTCAGCGTGCTGCTGATCGAGCACGACATGGACATCGTCTTCTCGTTTGCGGACCGCATTTCGGTACTCGTTAACGGCGCGCTATTCGTCGAGGGTAGCCCGGAAGAAGTCGCCCAGGATGCTCGCGTAAAGGCCGTCTATCTCGGCGAGGAGCCGATCGATGCCTGATCTTCTGAATGTCGAACGGCTGACTGCCGGCTATGGCGAGGCAATCGTGCTGACAGATGTAAGCTTCAAGATGGCCAAGGGCGAGGCGCTGGCACTGCTTGGCCGCAACGGCATGGGTAAGACTACGCTCGTCAATTCGGTTATCGGCGTTACTCGTCGCATCAGCGGCAGCATCAGTCTCGATGGCCACGATATAACTGGGATGCGCCCGGACCAGCGCGCGCAGGCGGGCATTGGCTGGGTGCCGCAGGAGCGTAATATTTTTCGCTCACTGACGGTCGAAGAGAACATGACCGCGATCGAGCGGCCGGGGCCATGGACGCTGGCCAAGGTCTATACCTTGTTTCCGCGCCTCGCCGAGCGCCGTCACAATCTTGGTAATGAGCTATCCGGCGGCGAGCAACAGATGCTCGCCGTTGCCCGTGCCCTCGTTCTCAATCCGCGCATCATGCTGCTCGATGAACCGCTCGAGGGGCTTGCGCCGATTCTCGTCGAGGAACTACTGACGGCCTTGCGCAAGATCATTCGCGAGGAAGGGCTTTCCGCTATTCTGGTGGAGCAGAACGCACAAAAAATTTTAGGCGTGACGGATCTGGCCATCATCATCGAGCGCGGGACTATTGTCTACCGCGGCACCAGTGCAGCAATCACGGCCGATCGCTCACTGTTGGAAACATATATGGGTGTTACGGATCGCCAATTAAGAAACGCGCAATAGCTGAACTTGAGCGCCGCGATAGACGTTTGCGGAAAAACGCCAGCCCAAATCAGACAAATACTTAAGCGAAAGCAGAAAACAGACGCGCCTAAGGCGTCTCCCCTCCAACGGCCCTCACGGTAGGGCGCCATGGGCACCAAGTACGCCGGCCGCGATCGCGACACTTGAGATCGTGAGCGCCACGGCGTGCAACCTTATCGCTAGCGCGAACGCGCGCTCCTTGTCACGCCGCGCATAGTCATAAAACAGGCGGTGGACGATAAGTGGCTCGAGCACGTACACCATCAGGGCGAACACCGCCCAAACCACGACCATCAACCCAAGCCACCAGTATGTCGGATCGAGTAGCCGCGCCCAGGCCTGCAGTTTGTCCAACATATAGAAGCCGGACAGTCCGGCGAACAAAATCGAGTAGCGGGCTTGCGCGGCGAAACGGCCCTCGAACGCCTCAAAGGCTCTGAGCGCAGCGAGCGCGTCGGGCAAAGCACGGGCGCGCGGCAGCACAATGGTAGTTACCATCGCCACGCCGCCGATCCAGTGAACTAACGCCACCACGTGCAGGGCGCGGGCAAACGCAACATCGTCGATCCTCATGCTGCCGGAGCCGAACAAGCGCGGTGCCGCCTGTCAAGCAGCATGGCAAGCGAATCGCGCTGTACTCAATGCGCTTTTGAAAACCGACATTGCTTGGCCCGGATATCCGCTTCGAATCATTAGTGGATATGGCGGCGTGAATTTGTGGTGCCTTGACACGCAGCCTGGCGAGTTCACCGAAGCCAGGATTATTCTTCCGTGCGCGGCTGCGTCTCTCACGGGAGGACGAGCGTGATCCTTAAGCCTGGCCCGAATGTCTACTTTTGACCCAAAGCAGACATGCGGCTAGCCGCACGGAATATTCGCTTTCGGGGGTAAAACGGACAACGCGCCGCCGTCACTCGCGTCGTCTAAGTTGACAACCCTCTGGCGGCCGTTTGTCATTTCGATCACAATAAAAAGATGGCCTACGCTAAAAACATTTTTATAGCCGCTGCTTGCACGATTATCGTGGCATTGCCCGGGATTGCTTTCGCCCAGCAACTAATGCCTGGCCTAAGCCTCCACCCTGATAAGCCGCCATTGACCCCGGAGCAGCAAGAAAGACAAAAGGCCATCGACGACGCATATAAATCAGCAATTAAGAAACTCCCCGACAAGAAAAAGACTGCGGACGATCCCTGGGGAAATATTCGTTCGACTACGACAACGTCATCTAAGCAACGGTAGCCGCAATCGGCGCTACCTAATTCGCCATTATGTCTTTGCCAGTATTTGTCGCCTTGCATTAGGGCACGACTCCAAATCCTGCGCAGATGCAGCCAGCCACGCAAACTGCACAGAGAGCCGAAAAGACCAAGGTTATGATTTCAATGCCGATCATGCATGGCCTCAATGTGGGTACGTCAGGGACATCAGCTCGCCCAGCTCATAGGGGCGATTTAAGCCCCGGCTCGCAGGCTGCGAACATTCGAAATGATGCGATTCGATCCCTTGCTCGTCGGAGATATCTTCAAAGAGATATCCAACGTAGGCGGCTATACGGCCTAGGGTGTCGGAGGCGCTGGCCTGAACACTGCTGGTCGTCATCGTCTTCTCCTGAAGCTTTGCCCAATGGCCTAGTCAGCATGAGACTAGCGGAGACGGCAGTGGCCGCTGTGTTGGCCATCACAAAAAAGCTGATTGTCAGAACGCGCCTCATGTCGGCTTTTGACCCAAAGTGAATATTCCGCAGGTTGCTACAATGGGTATTGCCGCCAAGGCGTTATCGCATTTCGACACGAATGCCCGATGCAACACGGTCACTTGGATAAAATGATAACGTGTTCGCCAGGTTGCGGTCCTGCCGTCACGGCAACAAAGGGGCCGGGCCGGCGTAACAATTCCGCCGTGCGGCGCTGCGCGCGCCCATCGCTGACCACATAAACATTCCAACCCTCCCCGGTCCGAAATAGACGGCTCGCTTCAGAGCGATGAAACCGCCCTCAAGGCACCGTAAACGCGGTCTCAGCGTTGAGGACCGCACAGGCTAAGCTCGCGCTCGGCGCGAAAAATATTGCTATAGAGATTGGCAATCCACTGCCGTCCGCTCGATGTCACGTTCAGATATCGAATGGCCGTTTGAATATGCGGGGAAACAACCTTCCAGTAAAATTGCGGATACAATTCTGTGAGATCGGCCGGCGAAGCATAGCCGAGTTGCTTGTTCATCCCAACTTCTTCGAATTCGTAATAAAGCGCATTAGTTTTGCGCAGATAATGCGGATCGCCGAGCTGGCCGATGAGATCGGCGGCGCGGACCAGCATGCCCTCTTCGCTGTCGCTATCGTCGGCGCCATGCGGTGACGGAAAGCGCGTGAACTCGATGGCATTGGCGACGCGGGTTGCGTCGATCAATTTGGCCTTGGCCATGCGATCCATCACGAATAGCTTTGACCGGTCGACGTGATACGGCAATAGCGCGGCGTCGGACGAGCCGCGCGGCAGCTTGGCCTTGTTGCCTTTGGCGTCAACAATGTAGCCGTCGGTGCTATCGCCGTTAAGAATACCACGAACGTAACCAATGTCGTGAAACAGACAAGCGGCGATCACGTGCGCGAAATCGCTGGCATTTGTCTCAGTTAAGAGCCTTCGTCCCTTCAAAATATCGTAGCCGACGAGCGTTACCAGCATCGTATGCTCGACATTGTGATAGAGCGCGTCACTGTTGCCGATACAGTCGAGAGCAAGTCGGGCAGCCGACTGGACGAGTTCTATTAAACCCGCGTCCGTCGAGCCAAACCGGCGACCCATGCGCTCGGCAAGGTGAGACCCCAAGGCCTCCGCCGCCAGTTCGGGAATGGTAATCATGGCTCCCTCCCCGTAGCTGCTGTAACTGCAATCGTGACGCTTAGTTTCATAATTTACAACATGACGTCGGGATTTTTTGTGCTAGTCCGTCCGTATTCGGCGTAAGGCCGGTTTTGAAGCCGAAGTTGCCGTCGACCCCTGCGATCACGAATGCCAGTCGGGCTGAATGAATGTCCGCTTGTGGCACAAAGCAGGACGTTGAGGAGCCGGCAATGAATGTTCGTTATTGGGGGTCGGCAATACGGCCAAGCCACGGCCAGAAATCGAACGCCAGGCGCCAGCTCTGCCTGATCAGCGGCTATTTGTGCCTGTGTTTCGACGTACATACGCCCGCCTGCGATCAGCGCGGCAATGACCTGATCGTCGTCGCCGTGCTCCACGCACAGGAATGCCTTGGCCTCCTCGAGTGACAACCGCTCGACGGCGGGGCCTGTCAGCAAAATCGAAGTCATGTGCTATCCTCCGCAGGCATGTCCCGCGTTCTTTCCGTCATTGTTTTCTTTATGCTCGGCGCGCCCGCTTTGGCTGTTACCGGCAATGCACCGCCGGCGGTTGGATGGGCGGCGCGGCCGATTGTGATGATTGTCGATGCGCGCGACGATCTCTGCACCGGCACCGCGCTGGCGCGCGACCTGGTGCTCACAGCTGCCCACTGTGTCACCCGGCCGGTCGCCTACACCATCAAGCCCTACCAGACCGGCGTGCCGATCCCTGTGCGCGCAATCGTGCGCCACCCGCGCTTTGACTACGCGAGTTATACCGCAAGCCGCGCCACCGCCGACATCGCATTGCTCAAGCTTGCCGCACCGTTGCCGGATGCCGTGCTGCCGGCAACGCTGGCAGCACCCCGCCGCGTCGCCGTTGGCGAGACCCTCACCATTGCCGGATTCGGTGTTACGGTTGCGGGGACGGAGCGCGGTCTCGGGTTGCCGCGGATGGCGACGCTGACGGTGACCGGCAATCCTGGCACGCTTCAGATCCGGCTCCACGACATCGCAACACGGAATCAGCGCATCGGCCTCGGTGGCTGCACCGGAGATTCCGGCGCGCCTGCATTCGACGGTAACGGCCCGCTGATCATTGGCGTGGTGAGTTGGTCGACGGCGCCGGGCGACCAAGAAGGCTGCGGCGGCCTCACCGGCGTTACGCCGCTGCTGCTTTATCGTGACTGGGTCATCGGCACCGCGCGTAAATTTAATTCGCCGATTGCGCCTTAGCCACTATCGCGGCGATAAGTTTATTCGTGTGCCAAACGGGAATTCGAATACTGAAACGATTTGTGAAGTTCCCGGATGAAACCAGATCGGCGCCGCAATTTGGCAGGCCCGCCCCGTTGCATTGTCATTTCATCGCCATTGCATCCGCAAACTTCCGCCCTCACTGTTCCACGCGCTTGGAGCGCGTCTGGTACCGGCCAGGCGTCGGTTGCGGCGGCAAACCGTTAACGGGCCATTGCGCGTGTCGAGCCGCCGTCAATGGCGACATGCATGTAAAAGCCCCGTCCCAGCACAACGCCGCGCGCCTATGGCTAATGCATCCTAAATATTTTCATGCACCCCGTGTGGCCTTTTTCCAGAGACAGCGCGCGGCTCATGGGCTCGGTCATCCCCACCAGCAGAATTAATCCCGCGGGGCCTTCGTAAAAAATTGATTTAATTCCATCGCAGTTTTCCGGTTACTGCGGAGAACTCTTGTTAACGGCACGACGGTATCGTGTCGTTATATCGGGCCACACGGAGTGCGTTGGATGTCCAGGGCTTCGGCATTCCTCAAGGATCAGTCGGGGAAAACCGCGATCGAATACAGCATGATCGCGGTTGGGCTTTCGATAACTGACAGGCCGCCACCGGAGCGTCCTATGAGCAAGCTTATTTTGAATTTCCTGAGCGCGGACTCTGCAGCAACTTCAATCGAATATGCTTTGATCGCTGCCGGGATTTCTATTTTCATTTTAAGTGCCGTCAACGCAGTTGGCGCGCAATTGAGTGCAAATTTCTATGGACCGATCTCTGCCGCACTCGGCGGCTGATACACGTCCGCTAAGTGAGGCAATCAAAAGTCGACGACCGTCCTCCGCGATACCGGCTTATTTTCCATCTACGAGATCGAGCGCTACGAGTGACAATACCAGTAGTAGCGCCGCCCTAACCGGCCCGTTCTCGCATATGTACTAAACCGGCTATGAAGCAACTTTTGCCTATTGGCACTGTCATATTCTTGTTTGGAAACGGCGACGCATCCCTCCCGAGGGGGCTGCTTTGCATTCACTGATGGAGCGAGAAATGCAATTAGCATCAACCCAAGCGCGCAGGTGCAAGTGCTGACAAGAGCGATGAGGTTTTTCCGTTTCATTTGATGGCCTCACCTCTATGCTTTTACCTAGAAGGAACTAGCCAGATGCCGGGGGTCGCCGGACCTGGCATTATTCGAGATACGATCAAGGCAGCGGCACTAGCTCCACCGGAAAGTTCTTCATATCCTCAGGTAGCGCGACATGAAGACCACTGACCGAAATTACATTGTGGAATTGCGTCTTTTGCGTTTCCGTCTCGGCAACAGTCTTGTTTGGTGAAGCCGTCACGTTGACCAACACGCTGCCCAGCACCAGCGCAATATTGATTACTCTGCGCATGTGAGCCTCCTGTACAGGAGCCCCGGCCCGCCAAACATTTGCGCAGATCGCCCGAAACGTTTGTGGGACAGCTCACACAGCAACTATTTTTTTGCCTCGCGTCTGGTGGTATCGCTATGCCGCCCCCCTCGAAGTGTGAGCCGTGGTCATAGGCCGCACGATGACAGCGGTGGTGCAGCAAAACCAAAGGATAGCGTCGGTCCAATCTGACGGTCGGTGCCCTGGACCGTCAAGCAACCAGTGTTCAGTTCAGAGCGAGTGCTGTTCCGGTGAAAGAAACAAGTGGCCCAATCAAATAATCAAAGGAGCTCGAATAACCCGACAAGAACAAACGTCGTGAAGAGGGCTCCAGCTATTGCGGCAACGACAGAAAACGTTCCAACATCGTCGTTATCGTACGCCCCCGCAATCACACTCAATCCAGAAGCAGCGGTAGCACAGGCGAGAGCGCCCCAGCCCGAAAACGCAATGATCGAATTCGGAGAGGCCGTTATTGCCCATCTCACCAAAAGCAGCCATAGGGTGGCCACAACAATTAACATGGCGACGCTAATCCACTCTTGCGCAATCATTCTATCTTGTGCTGGCCTTCTTACACTCACTGGTGTCACGTCATGGTGCGTGACCGGCAGCACAAAAGTTTTCTTTGTTTTAAATCTAAATAATTTGATGAGCGGGTAATACACCAAAACATATAACGTGATCGCGCACCACACTAAACCTGCAATGATTAGAGTGCCTAACAGTGACCCGACAAACGCACCTAAATATCTTAACAAAAAGCTATTCATCGGCCAAAGCACGCCAGTAGCGACGCCAAAAGCGACGATTGCCAGCAACGTAAGCACGCGGGATAATGTTGCTAGCGATTGGTGGTGCTTTATGCCTGAACTACCCAGCCATCGCCCAACTTGCCGATACACAAGCCAATGCATTGGATCATCCTCAACACATTAGGCAACACCCGCGCTGCAACAAAGGCCTTGCTTGCGAACCTCGCGCCGTAGTGGGTGGGGGCGCGTACGGTGCGATAACGGCGTGAAAATAGACCATACCAAAACCAACCGACACAATACCCCGACACCGTTCGCGTAATACGGTTAACTAGAGCGAGGAACGGTGCTCAGCTCGAGATTTGCGCTGCACATTTGCACTCGTGTCGCGAGGCGTCGACGACAAGCCCTTAGGTCGACTTGGTCATGTAAGAATTAGCCAATGCGAACTGCGCCGCCCTACCCCCCTGGAAGGGAGTCGCGCGCGAGTTCGGACACCGATACGCCGGCCCGGGACTAACCGCGCAATGTCCGCGTTGGGTCATTAGCGGAAATGGCTACACTTTATCCCCAAAAGTAGACATCCGACATTCGGTCCTATTACCACAATGAAAGAGGCCGCCAGCAGACGCTGGCATCGCGAGTGATCGTTTGCGAGGAGTAAGGTCTCTACATACCCTCGACAATGAACGACCGCGACTTCGTTGTTTTGATGCGGACTGCGGCAGCCTCTTTTACATTATCATTATAGGCTTTTGCTTTCGCTACATTGTCGAAAGCAATGATGGCAAAACGCTTCGGCGCAGTTCCATCGAGAGCGGTCACATTTTCTGTGCGCACGAGGTAGCGGCCATCTGCATCTTTGACTTCCACGACGTTAGATGGATCCATTTTAAGGAAAGCCCTGAAGCCATCGGCATCGGATATTTCGTTAATCTCAATCACAACATAAACCGGCGACTTGGGTTGAGCGTGCAGACTCCGAATTGCAAGGGACCCAATTCCCAATCCGGTGGCAACTGCCAACGCTATTACGTACTGAATTTTCATAATTCCTCCGATGTGCCGACAAGTGATTGGCGTACCACTCAGACTACGTAAAAGGGCCACTCTCAAAATCAAAAGGCGCGACTGAAGGTCAAAAGAGACCGGCATTCTCTCGTATTGCTTTACGCGCGTGCGCGTTTAACCGAGATTATTTCGGCGCGTCCGGACCGACAAATTCACGGCCGCTCGGGATAGAAAAGCCACCGAAGAAACACCGACGGCAAGGATCGTTTCGATCTGCATGACATCTTCCCATTTTTATTTCCAAAGTCGTTCAAGCGTTTCACCCGATATTCTCCGTAAACTCCGGAACGGTTTGGACGTTAGCAGATGGAGCAATTTTAGCGAATCCATAAAGTGCGCTGATGCCGGTTATCGGTCATTAGTTTGGGTTGCACTCATGATATCCGCTAAATGAAAAAATTCGCAAATATTGAGAGCGAAAAACCGAAAAACTTAGCAGCCGCGGCAAATACTTTCGATCACCTGCTTTAAATATTGCTCCTTGCGCTCGTCATCAGCGCGTTCTTTTTCCCATTTCTGCGGTGAACCGACGTTTGGCGTGATCGAGTTTATCGTATCCTGCGGATTCCTAGACGCCGTAGCCGTAGGCTTTGGCGCTGGCGGCTTTGACTTCTTAGCTTCCGATATTATCTTGGCGGTCGGGGTGCGCTGAGCTGTCGTTGTTGTAACATTATCCTGCGTCGCTAGCTCCGGAAGAACAGTATCTTGCATTTCGAATACGGGAACGTGTGCTGCACAGGCGGCTAAAAACGCCGCAAAGTTTAAAAGCACCAAAACTCGCAAAACACCCATTCACCCCAGCCTGTATTAGAGTAAAAAAGATTAGTGCATCGGCGTGATCTAAGCATAAAAGGCCAGGGTGCAGCTACCCGTGCCCCCGTGCAGCTTTCCGTGCACTCCGGTCAACGTCCGCTTTGCCCCAATCGCGGATATTCGCGGGCGCGGTCGAAATGTCGGCTAAGCGCCAATAGCGAACATCGTGAAGGTCTGCGCGGCCTTTAATGCTGTCGTTCGATAAGCAGAATCAG